>JAQXFL010000040.1 GCA_029250345.1 Candidatus Poseidoniaceae archaeon | reverse complement strand
AGCAACCGGAGCAGGTGCTGGCGCTGGCGCTGGCACAGGTGTTGGCTTTGGCGCTTGAGCAACAGGTGCAGGTGTTGGAGCAGGTGGTGCGATTGGCGCTGGAGAAGTCATGGAAGGTTTACCTTCCCAAGCGGCTGTGACATCCCATGCTTCGCCTTGTACACCGCCGTGAAGGTTTTCTTCACCGTTGACATATGCCACGAGTTTGTTATCGAGAATTCGGAGCACGACATCGTCCGTTTCTGCAAGATTTCGCGACCATGCGAGGAACTTTTGTCCATCAATCCGTTCACCAACAACGGGCCATTTACGAACCAGTGAAAGAGCCATTTGTGAGCCAAACCCTGCCGCAAAGCGTAGTCCATACTTGATGTCAGGATAATCTCCACCGGTTGAGAGGTTCAAGTTTCCAAGTTCTGGATCGGTTTCTTTATGGTTTGCAATCGGTGGGATTCGACCTGTCTTCATACCGTGGAACATGCTTGCATCTTCGATGCCAACACCCATTGGGTGTCCAGTGAATCCTTTGGTATTGGCAATAACCAAACGGTCTGTACTGGCACCGAAGGTATCGCGTAGAGCGCGGACTTCAGATTGTGCTGAACCACCGCGAGCAGGTGTGTACGTTTCGTGAGAGAAGAACACGGTACTCGGAGCCATAGCATGTCGGTCAAGCCCCCATTTCGATTCCATCGAACTGATGAATGAGTCAACCGTTTGTGCAACGTGTTCAACATCGAGACGAGTGCCATGGAATGCGGAATTCGCAGTGGTAGAGCCGAGTAATTCAGCAATCGGCTGGACACCACGTCGCATGGCTTCAGAATGGCGTTCGACAACGAACGCTGCCGCGCCCATGCCGAGAACCAAACCGTTTCGACGACGGTCGAACGGCAAAGCAGCCTCTTCGACAACATTGCCGGTAGCCGCTGCACCAGAGGCAGCAAAGCCGCCTCCAATCCATTCCCACAGATCTTCGCCGGTCACATCGTCAGCAGAAATGATGACGACTCGGTCAACTCGGTCGCTGTTTAACCAGTCTTCAGCAACGCCAAACGCAGCAGTAGTCGATGCACAGGCGAGGTTTATGGTCGTGTTTGGACCACGGATTCCAGTGTACTGAGCGAACTGAGAATGGCCCATATTGAGCGTTTGGAACAGGTATCGGCGGTCAAACCGCCCTTCGCCGTCATCGCCACCGCTCTTTGCGTGCTTCATTGCCATTTGTAGGCCAGGGAAACAGGAGGCGAACACGATACCGGTTCTCTCGCGCTGGTGTTGAGGAACTTGCCAATTGCGAATCAATCGAAGGCCACCTTTGCCGATTTGTTCAACCGGCGTAAGTGGAATGGCTGCATCTCGCAGTGCTAAGAGACCAGAGGCAACAGCCAGTTGGGTCGTGATGTCCCAAGCCAAAACGACCTTGGTATCGATACCAAACTCTTCAGCAATGTCAAACGCAGACTTAACACCTGCAAGTTGAGGGATGTCGCCGAACTCCTTGGCTTGTTCCATGTTGACAGAACCATCTCTACCTTTGATGAGACGAACGATGTTCTTGTCCAGCAACCGTTGCTTGTATTCATCACTCACTTCTGAGATACATGTCTCACCACGTACCAAGCGTTCGAAGGTATCGTCCTCAAACACACGCTCTCCACCTGGGAGGCCGAGAGAAACGCCGGTTACCACGTATGGGTCTGCCTTGCGTCGGTCAGTATGCGTTGGAGTTGCCACAGTTTGAGGGCTCGATTGTGACGCAGGGGCGTGCGACATCGAAGTCTGAGGACTCCATGCGGATGGCAGGGCGGTAATCCATTTCGCCAGATCAGCAGCGGTGGCAATCGAAGTGGTATCGAGAGAAGCATCAACAGCGGCTTCGGATGAAACGGTGTGAAGTACCGATGCCACTTGTGCATCGCTCATACCAAGCCCAAGGCGAAGATTGACCATACCGTTACAGAAACGAGCAGGATAGCCACTCACTGCTGCAAGGCGGTCGCCAAGATAAGCATCCATTGCCTTGGCAGCAGCTACAGCCGGGTCGACGTCTCGTGGAGCAGAAGCAGTGACTTGAACGACGTTCTGCACCGGTGCGGATGTTCCAGTTGAAGGCAAAGGTCGCGCACGGGTACGCAAATCATCGGCTTGAGCAGTACTGAACGAAGGCGCACTTGAATCACCATACGCTTCGATTGGGCCGGCTCTAAATGCTTCAGTGAGCACATGAGAATCTGCTGCAGGCCATTGCGGTTTACGACCTGCAAGAGCAAGTGTTCCTAACGCACCGAGGAAGGTTGCAATGCCACCTTGCTTTGGATGGTTGCACATGATTGGCAAATGCGGCTTGTCTTCAAGAATTTGAACGGCAAACATGGTCAGCGCACGCTTTGGCCCAACTTCGACAAAAGCACGTGCTCCTGCTGCATACATGGTTTCAATTTGAGTGGTCCACTCTACGGCTGATGCCATTTGGGGTGCAAGTTTACCGAGCACACCTTCCTTTGAATCTGCACCTTCCATTGGATAGAAGGTTCCATCCACGTTAGCAGTAATTGGAATACGAGGCCAGCGAATTTCAAGGCTCTCGAGGAATCTGCGAAGCGGCTCGTTTGCGGGTGCAACGATACGGGAATGGAAAGCGTGCGATGTGGCCAGAGGGACTGCCTGGAATCCTTTCTCTTCGAATTGAGCCATGGCTTGCTTGACTGGTTCAGTCTCCCCTGCAATGACCGTCATCTTTGGTGAATTCTTGTTGGCAGCAATAACATAGCCTTCAATCGAATCGAGTACGGACGAAACTTCGTCGTAAGGAGCCATAATGCTCGCCATCAAACCTTTGTCTTCGATGACAACAGAGCCCATTTCTGTTCCACGTGCTGCAGACGCTCGCAATGCTCCATCCATGTCCAAAATACCTGCGGACATGAGTGCTGCGTATTCTCCTAGTGAATGTCCTGCGACCATATCTGGGTGTTGGCCGTGGTCGTTCAGTGCACGCTCAATAGCCAAATCAGCGGTAAGCATTGCAGGTTGAGTGTATTCGGTTTGCTTCAGTTTATGTTCTGCTTCAATCCGTTCTTCTTTGGTGAGGTTCGAGCGCAACACGAAACTGGACAGCGTTTCGCCGTCCAAAACATCGACCATCGTCTCATCAGCTTGCTCCCAAACTTTCTGGACGGCGCTGTAGCGTTGATACAAATCGTGCGTCATACCAACGTATTGACTTCCCTGCCCAGGATACATGTGTGCAACTTTCGCCTTTGGATGAAGAGCAGGGTCGTTGGTCAGTAAGATGCCTTGTGCCTGTAGGAAGCCCCACTTTTCGGGGTCACTCATGGCTTTGCTGGCAAGTGCTGTGCGCTTGTGGAACTCAGCCCATGAAGTGGCAACGATGCACATGCGGAAAGCATCCGATTCAACATAGTCGGAAGAAGCAGAATCCAATGCGGAAGAAAGACGGAGACCTCGAGGGTCTTCATCGAAATGCAAACCTGCGAAATCAATCGATTCCAACTTGGCTTGGAGTGAAGCAAGGTCTGAGGAGGAAAGCAGCAAAATGCCACCTTCAACGGCCTTCATTTGTTCGTGTGTCATTGAAGGTTGTGCGGTTGAGTCCAACACCGATGCAGCATCCGATTGAACAGAAGAGGATTCCGATTCTTGGGCGTATGCGGACCAACGGGCATCCCACTTCTGAGCGAGTTCAGCGTGGTATTCCGGTTCAAAACCTTCCAATGCAACGTGATAATTGGTTCCGCCGAAACCGAATGCAGAGACACCTGCTCGACGCGGATGGTTTTCCGGGCGAGGCCAGTCTCGTGCTTCTGTAGGGACAAAGAAAGCGTTGTTGTCCCAATCAACGGTTTGATTGGGGGTCTTGAATCCTGCCGAAGGCGGGATTGTACGGTGATGAAGGGACATAACGGCTTTGATCAGTCCGGCAATTCCAGCAGCTGCTTTCAGGTGGCCCACTTGAGATTTAATCGAGCCTACTGCAACATGATCGCCTGCTGGAGAGCCATCCCAAAGCAACGAAAGCGTCCCCAATTCGGTAGCATCTCCAACTTTGGTCGAAGTTCCGTGGGCTTCAATCAGCTCAACGGTTGTAGCTTCGTACTCCGCTTGTGAATACGCACGTGCAATGGCTTGGATTTGCCCCCGTTGACTTGGAGCAGTAATGCCTTTTCCTCGTCCGTCGGACGAACCGCCCACGCCACGAATGACG
>JAQXFL010000004.1 GCA_029250345.1 Candidatus Poseidoniaceae archaeon | reverse complement strand
CTGCTGCTATCGTCAAAGGCATTGAGTACTTGCCACCTGCAAGTTCAGTTTCTGTAGAACAGGTTCACGATGCTGGTCGGGATTTCCAACTCAAAGTGAAGAAGAACATACCAATAATGCCGACGGTTTTTGATTTAAAAAAAACCTCATATAACGATATTTTAATACGATCTTTTCGACAAATTGTCGGCACAATACACGCCATTCAATCCATAGATGGCATCAAAATCGAACTCGGACTATCTGGCGGGTTGGATTCACGGGTATTACTAGCAGTGTTACGATATAAATCACAACTCCCTGACAATATTTCTATCCGCTCCAACACTCACTCGAGTCGCTCGAAAGACATTAGAATAGTCAAGCAGATGTCACAAGCATTAAATTTCAAATTCAACGAAACAATCGACAATAACGATTCAACTTTGCCCAAGCCTCAGCGAATCAAAGTGACCAATATGTTTGGAAATTGGGCCTTAACCAATTTAGGAATATTTGACATGATGTACATGTATGACTCCTATTGGGAGCATCCTTACTAAATTCAGCTCGGGGGACACGGTGCGGAAATTGTCAAAGGTACTTTCGCAAAGTTGAGTTTCTTCAAAATCGCATTTAGATACAGGACTCCAATGCGTTACCTCCGCCTTAGGAAAGAATTGAAGGCTGCTTTACGTTCAGTTGGAGTACCTTTCCGATTCAAGAATAAATTGCAATGGCATCACTTGTGCTACAAATCAGCAATTCAAAACGGCCGAAGCCTGAGCCAATCTTTACTTACATTACGTCCTTTCATGAACAAGACGATGTGTTCGTATAGCCTTAAAAATCCAGAAAATAACCTCATCCAAGATCTGTTAATCCTTCTCGATACGGATTTAGCCACATTCCCGTTTGATGAAGAGAAAAAGAACATGTCTTTCAGCTATGTTGAAACTCGCAAGAAGGAACTGTCCTCAATCAGTATTCCAAAGGTTGCAACTCCATATCGAGTGTATGGAGGCGTTCACGATATTCAAAACGGTCTCCTTGAAAGCCTTCTCGAATACGGTAACGGATTTCAAATCGATTCATGTTCCACCCGTGAAAGCCTACTTGAAAAATTGCAAACTACCTGGGAAGGTATCGAAAGCCCTGATGCGCACTACAGAGAGGTGTTTGACACCGCACGACAAGAACTGTCCAAAGAGAACGCATACATTCCAAACGCTGGCTCAAATGCATCAAAAATAATGACGGTGAAGTTGTTTGATTAAAATCACTTAAGTCGGTTACGGCTTCCTGAAAGAATGAATGGATTTCTTCTTGCTCCGGTCAATCCGATTCAAAGAGTCCACGAGGACTCGAGATTCGAACCGTTGGCTCACCAGTGAGATAAGCCACCAACCGATTGTCAAAAGTGGCGTAGCAACAAACGCAACCAATCCAAGCCACAGCAGAAGATTACCCTGCGTGAGTGGCCAAGCCCAGACTGCGCTGCCTGCAAGTACCAACAAAAAGTATAGCCTTGCAGCCTCGCTTGGGGTAGACCAACCCTTGTGGTCTTTCCTCGGGGCGAACAAGAATCCCATCAGGCCCATGCCGATTGACTAGAGAACGAGATTATCAAGGCGTGTTTAATTCATAAGACTCCGGTGGTTTGATGTGTAAGAGTTGTGAGCGTCAATCCCGCAATGATGAGTGCTTGAGCCGACTGCTGTTTTTTCAGTGACGAGTGATGGGCGAACTGAGCGGGACCTCTTCGTAAATGTGATAGGTGTCAGCCATGCTGTTCATCTCATGCAGGGTCTGCCCATCACACCGTTGAGTCCGCCTCCTGCAGGGCTGGTCTTAGCGTATCCATCCTCAAAATGGAAAACGATTCGCTCGATGCTCGGCTTCGTCATATTGCTTTTTATTGTAGCCAATGTATCCACTTCACTCATCTTTGGGGGTTTACTCGACAGTGATTTTGACGGGGACCTCGGGCCGTCAGAACCGTGGTACACGCTGTTTGGCTCCTTGTGCTTGATTCCATGTGTAGCTGGTTTCGCCTTTTTCAGAAGACCTCGCCTTACTCACATCATCCGGGCGCAAAGTTCTGTTTTTGGTAACACATTCAACATGATTGCGCCTCGGACCGCTGTTCAAACGTTTGAGAAAGTTACTGTAGAACACCACTTGGTACGAGACACAACGCCATTGGAAATGCCGAGTGGTAAGCAATTGTGGTGGTTGTTCTTTGGAGGTGTATTCTTCAGCAGCGTATGCATGTTACCGTTACTGATCATGGGACTTAGCGTATTTACAGGTGTTCTGTTTGGTCTGGTTGCGATCCCTGCCTTCATCATCGGTTTTTCGACTCCAGTCTTTGCTTGGTGGTCGACTTCCAACACCTACTTTGGCCTTCCAACCACTCGGCGGCTCGCAGAATGGATGTTGATTGCAGGAATGATCTCTACACTCCCCGCGATTGCGATAAACTCCTTCCTCTCACCGCTCATCCTCAGCGGTGCAGGACTCGAATCCTCTGAATCCAGCAGCCTTGGTTTCGGTTTGATTCTCATGCTTTCAGCACCCATTGGAGAAGAACTGTGCAAAGCGGCTGCAGTGCTGGCCTTGGCCAGATTTATTGACAGCCCTCGACGGGGCTTTCAAATCGGCTTTACCGTTGGACTGGGATTTGCTTTGCTCGAAAATTCAGTCTACATTTTAGGAGCATTCGCATCAGGTGAGGGGGCTGCAATCACATTCGCCCTTACCAGCGTCTTGCGCGCCATCAGTTCAATACCAGGACATGGAGTATGGACTGGCATCTCTGGCTATGCGATTGGAGCGTACCTCCAAAGCAGGAAAGAACCATTGATTTTACCGGGATATCAACAAACTCAGTTCGAGGCAACGCCAGCAAACGAGAACTGGGTTCTCGTCGATTCAGCGGGCCACGTTATGAAGCACTCAGGAACGGACCAAATACAGCCTTTCATGCCACCAACTTGGTTGTCTGCATCACCAGAAAAAGCAATTCCTCTGCCTATTCGGCCGTTGAAAGCACTCGTTCTTGCAATGTTACTGCACTCCTTTTGGAACGGTTCGATGTGGGGCTTGTCTCTTGTTCTCACAGATGCCCACATCTTCATTGACCTGTCGATTTCAATCGTTTGGTTGTCTGTACTCATCTTTGCACTCTGGCAATTCACTCGCCACATATTACCAACTGCACTCGCATTGGAATCGGGTTTTAGCGGACAACGAAAGGAAAGCACCTTTCAAGGAGAAGATTACCCGAGAGACTGAGGGATATCCATGGATGTGCTTACGGGAGGGTTCAATCAGGGCAACTTGCTCGTGACTTCAGTCCTCCTCATCGGCTTGGTTGTGGTTTCTGGACGGGCGAAAATGCTCGATAAGCCAGGGATTGTCGCTGCAGCTGCCCTTGGTTTTGTAGTTGGAGGCATGGGCCACTGGACTTGGTTGCTCATTTTACTTGGATTCCTACTCGCATCTCATAAAGCCACGAAGTGGCGCTTTGACGAGAAAATGCAACGAGGAATGTCTGAATCCGATGATGGACATCGAAGTTATGGAAACGTCATCGCCAATGGTGGGCTACCTGGCCTGGTTGCAATCTTCGCATTCATCACGGATGACTGGTACAATGGAGTTTGGATGTTTAGCGCCGCTGTTGCTGTGGCCGCATCCGATACTTTTGCCAGCGAAATTGGTTGCCTCGACGATAATGTACGAATGATCACCACCCTGAAACCCTGTGAAGCAGGACTTAACGGAGGTTTCTCGCCATCAGGACAGAAGGCAGCGTTTTTCGGTTCAAGCATGATTGCAGTTCTAACCTTCGCCGCATGGATGGTAGCCAACAACGGTGACGACGGCATGCAGATCGGTTTGATGAAAACTGCAATGGTAGCCGTCATTGGGTGGCTGGGCTGTCAAATGGACAGTTTGCTCGGCGCAGTTTTTGAAAACCGGGGATACCTGAAAAAAGGTGGAGTCAATGGGATTTCAATCACTTTTGGAATGCTCGTCATGTGGGCAATTCTCTCCTTGGAATTATTTCTTTGAGATGGACTCACCGTTCTCATGGCGCCATTGCCTTCATGAACCAAAACCATGTGGTGTTGTTAATGCGACAGCGGAAACTCGTACTGGTCATGTTGGCACTCCTACTCGGAGTGATGGCATCTGGAGCGGTGAAAGCAGCAAATGACCCGGTTTACGAACCCGGTTTTGTGGAGTGGGATATCGAACCATTGGAACGCCTCTTTGTCGAAGGTCTTGATGCCGAAGAAGCCGTTCTGCAACGCCAACGCACAGACAACGCCGTTGGCAGTCAAGCCGTCAACACCTTTAGCGGCATGAGCCAAATATTCTCAGTCAGCAGTCCACCTCTCCAAAATCCAATCAATGCAACTGTCAACATGACGGTGTTTATGTCGGCCTACATTGATGGAGTCGGTGGACCGCAGTATTGTGAACGTCAAACATTCACAGACAGCAGTTTCACAATGGCATACTCAGTTGATGCAGGCGGTGTACCCGTCTATGATTCCGTCGTGAACCAAGTGGTCAATACGGACACCTCAAACTCCGCCATGAACTTCTCGGGAGAACGAATTGAAGTCTTCCTCTCGATGAAAGCAGGTGATGTGTTCACTCTTACTGTTTCAGCGCAAAACAATTGTGCTGGAAGCACGATTCAAGTTCAATGGGGCGCATTTGAACAAAACAGTGGAGGCATTGTCATGGAAGGCCAACTGTATGAGCCTAAGGCTCGTGTCGTGGTCGATGCTGAGCGAAGAGCTCACATTGAATTTGAGCCTCTGTTCCCATGGGGTGTGGATGATATCAAATCTGCGAAATGGGAACTTTGGGGGCCACTCGCATCCGATGAAAAATTCGTCAAGGACGAAGACCTCATTGTTGAAACATCAACCGGTAGAATACGAATTGACCGTCCGATGGAAGGGAATAAAACCGTGTGGGCATGGTCTGGCCTTGCAGCAATGAAGCCTGGGGATTCCAATCTCGAGTTTTGTGTGCAAACCGTTTCAGGGGACCTTAACAGCGATTGCCATGCCTTCGGAATTATACGATTTGGAGTCGAAAAAGCAGATGAAGGGATACTCAGTTCATCGGTTGTTTTGTCACTTACCACCGTTACGTCTCTGATTGGATTCCTCTATCTTTGTATTCGCAAGGACGAATTGCCCCCACCTCCGGTTCTCATCGCACTGCTACTGATGACAATTGTATTCCTTCCAACTGCGATGAATCAACCGAACCTTGGTTCAAACGATTTGATCGATGATCACGCACTCGTGTTTGATACTGAACTGTACGACGAGAATATGCAACAAGTCCTCATCTCTGAAATGTTTGATGGCAAGGATGCACTCGTACTCGCAGTTGCTTTACCCGGAACACAAAACGTGGCGGAACAATCAGTCGAATTGAACAAAACGGTAGACCTCATTGGCAACGATATCGCAGTAGCCCATATTCTTGCGGGCATGGATGCGACAACGGCTGATGTTGCTGCTCTGGAAAACAACTACAACATGACTTGGCCGGGCTATGTCGACCTTGATGAATCGTTCACTGCCAGCACTCCGAATGGGACATCCGACTCAATCATCGTATTGGACAAAACCATGCGTGTAGTTTTCTCTAGCGCACCTTCTGCTTCATCAGAAGACATCATCGCGGCTGTTGAGAGCATCAACAACGGCGGCAGCACAAGTGCTTGGTCCTACTTTTCTCTTGTATTCGGGCCCGGATTGTTCCTTTTCTTCTTGAAGCTACCTCGTGATGAATATGAGGCATTGGAAG
>JAQXFL010000038.1 GCA_029250345.1 Candidatus Poseidoniaceae archaeon | reverse complement strand
GTTCACAACGTAAAGTACGTCCAGGCGATTCATCTGCTGTAAAGAAGCCCAGCTTCAAGAAGCGTTCCGGCTTCAAAAAGCGTTGATCAAAGCGGTATTTCGTGCAACCATCCGAAGAGGTCTTCCTCGGTTTCATTTTGAATGCCAACAAGATGGCCGTACAGTTGTTCAGTGATTGGTCCTGGCTTTCCATCACCGTATACTGCCTTCTTGTCGCCCTTTGTGATTGAGCCGATCGGCGAAATGACTGCAGCAGTACCGCAGCAAAACGCTTCATCAGCATCCATGGCGAATTCGGCAGATACTTTCGTTTCAACGACATCGTATCCATTGTGTCGAGCAAGTTCGATAATTGATTGACGGGTAATCCCAGGGAGAATTGTTCCAGTTAATTCTGGAGTGTACAACGTGTTGTCTTTGACACAGAAAAAGTTGGCAGCCCCGACTTCTTCGATGTAGTTGTGAGTTTCAGCATCCAAGTAAATCACTTCGGCATATCCGGCAGCTTTTGCTTTCTTACTCGGCATCATACCCGGTGCGTAGTTTCCAATTGCCTTCACTCCACCTGAGCCGCCGGGGGCGGCTCTGTGATACTCTTCTGAAATCAAGAGGTCAATCGCTGATACGCCGCCTTTGAAGTACGGGCCAACGGGTGTGACATAGACCAGGTATGTGTACGACGGCGCTGGTGCAACTCCTAAAACGGGTCCAGAGCCCATGAGAAGTGGCCTGACATAGAGTGCGCCTCGGCCGGTCGGAGGTACCCATTTGATGTTCGCTTGGACACATTGTTCAACGGCATCGATGAAGATTGATTCTGGAACTGGTGGCATTTTGAGTCGGTCTGCCCCTCTCTGCATCCGTCGTGCATTCTCTTCCGGTCGGAAGAAGACAACCCTGCCTTTCGAAGTGCGGAATGCTTTCATTCCTTCGAACAGACCTTGACCGTAATTCAGCACACCAGCAGCAGGTGACATTGGTACAGGTCCATAGGGGCGCAAGGAGCCTGGCATCCATGGCTCAGTAGCGGTGGTTTCGGTCAAATACATCGTATCGGTCGGTGTGAGCGAAAACGTGAGGCTATCCCAATCAATTTCTTCGGACATACTGCGCACCCTGCCGTAGCGTTTCATCCAAGGTGCTCCGGCTTTCAATCATTCCTCTTTCATTTGATGAGTGAAACATGAGTTTTTGGACTGCTGTCAGAAATTGTGCACATGGCGGTGATGACAATACCCTTAGAGTGGCTCACCGTACTTCGCCATGAGGTGAGGCGATGACGTACAAGGACGACATCGGCATCATCAGCGGCCGTTACCATTCGGTAGAGGCGAACGCCGAAAATGGAACCGCTGAATCCACGGTTTTGGAACTCTTTGGGCGTAGTAAATCAGGTGAATCTGTTTGTTTGCTCGTAGCAGGTTTGACTCCTTCGTTCGAAATCACGCCGTTAAGCGCCTGGAATGAAGAACTCGGCGTTAGCGATTTTGTACTGCAACGCATCAAAGAAGTTGAGTCGATGAAAGACGTCGTCAGCGTGTCAGGCCCCGTCATGAAATTGACCGATCTTGGCGTTCGACCGGTTTGGTCCGTGACGGTACGACAGCCCTTTTTGGTTCCAAATCTGCGAAAGACCCTTTCGAAGCAATCGTGGCAAATCTATTCGGGTGACATTCCCTTTCTCAACCGTTTGTTCCTTGACTATGACTTACGGATGCATGTGTCTGTTGAGGGAACGGTTGTCGACCGACGCAATGAACCAAATGAGAATCTTGAGCGAACGCACGCCGTTGTTCAAGCAGGTGGCTCGGGGCGATACTCTGTTGATGTTACCGTTGCTTGTAATGTTTCTCAGTTGAAGGACTGCGAGCCGTTTCAAGTTCCGTTTAAGGTGTTCTCGTTTGACCTTGAAACGAGCATTGAGCATGAAACGATTCTTTGCGCTGCGGCTTGGGTTGAAGACATGGGTACGGGAACGCGACAATCGTACGCTTTCCAAGGCGAAGAGGCAAGCATTATGGAAAATCTTACCTTAATTGTTCGAAGCATGGATCCGGACATCATCACCGGTTACAACATCGATAACTTTGACCTCCCGCGAATGTACGACCGCATGCAAGCACAAACCAAATCAAAACAGTGGCGCAAAAAAGCACAGTTATTCGGCTGGGGCCGTGTTGAGCAAAGCGAAAGTGAATCCAAAAGAAACCGTTCAGGGCTCTTCCCACGTCGGCAATCAACACGGGCATGGAACGTCGCAGGTAGAAGCGTTGTTGATGCGTGGTGGCAGGCTCGAATGGCCTTACGTCCGCAAAGAGAAACGCTTTCCTTCATCAGCAATCTGTTGTTTCCCGAGGATGCTGAAAAGCACAAAATGGATGTTGATGCCTCCAAGATGGACATGGAATGGGCGAACCGTCCCGAGGAAGTTATGGAATACTGTATCCGTGACGCAGCCCTTCCTCTCGATATTCTCAGCGCATTGCAAGTTATTCGTCGTAAAGAAGCGGTTGCCGCTGTCGCTAAAGTTACCTTTGACACTGCGGCCATCGGCAGTACGAGCCAACTTGTCGACTCACTTGTCATACGCTTAGCTGACTCTGAGAACGTCGCTGTACCACTCACCGGTTCGGCTGAAGCCAAAGAAGGCCAAATTACTGGAGGATACGTTCACGAGGTGGACGCCGGCCTCCATCCGTGGATTGCTGTACTGGATTTCAAGAGTATGTATCCTTCAATCATGATTGGTCACA
>JAQXFL010000179.1 GCA_029250345.1 Candidatus Poseidoniaceae archaeon | reverse complement strand
GGGGTTAGCACGGCAGATTGTGGTTCTGCCAGCCCGAGTTCGATTCTCGGTCACGGCCCCTCTTACTTCAGACCAGTTTATCTTGGTCGATTTGATGACCCATTCGTTCGACTTTGGTTTCAAGATAGGAACGGTTTTGATCACCAACACCGACGACAAGCGGTATAAGTTCTACGACTTCTATACCGTGACTTTCAAGTTGTTCTTTCTTGTTTGGATTGTTCGAAAGAAGATTGACTCGAGGCACACCCAATGATGAGAGCATGCTGGCCGCAATACTGTAGTCTCTGCCGTCTGCTGGCAGCCCAAGCATAAGATTTGCATCCAAGGTATCTGCACCTCTGTCTTGAAGGTGATAAGCTTGAATCTTGGCATGCAAGCCGATACCTCGACCTTCCTGTCGCAAGTACAGCAAGCATCCCCATCCGTGAGCGACGATGGTTTCCAATGCTGATTCAAGTTGAGGCCCACAATCGCATCGCAAGCTACCAAGGACATCACCTGTGAGGCATTCAGAATGAAGTCGAATGAGCACAGGGTCTGGTCCACTCATCTCACCCAGGGTGAGGGCTACGTGGTCGTAGCCGGTGGAGGCTTCATGAAAAACACGGATCTGGAAGTCGCCATAAACGGTTGGCAATTGTGCTTCACTCGGTATTGAATCGCGTTCAACCAGTTCGATGGGGGGAGTAGTATCCGTCATTGTGTCACCTCTAAGAGAAATCGGTATTCGCCAGCATGCTCCTCAACAGAGAGGATATCGACCTGACCTCGGTGGGCAAGCAGAGGCATGTCATGGAGCGTTTCAGGGTCATCCGCCCACACTTCGAGAACTTGACCCGTATTCATTCCTGCAAGGGCCTTTTTGGCTTCGGCAACGGGAACTGGGCAAAAAAAACCGATGACGTCCAAGCGATGAGTTGGAGAGGTTGCAGAACCTTCCCCAAGCAAGACGACATCGACCATGTACAATCCAATACATCATCCCTTTCAAGCCCTCCGAACAAACAGTACCGTTGGAGATTCAAACTGAGAGCATCTTGTTGAACCGCACCTTGATGAGGAAGGACACCTACGCAATCTCATGAGCACGAATGCTAAGTCATCTTCTTCAAAAGATGATTTGGAGTGGTCCGAGGTCGGACAACTCGGTCTTCGCTACGCTCGCATACCCCTTGCATTGCTTCTCGTGGAAGCCTTTTACTGGTTTTTAACTCAGCCCTCAGACACTTTAGCACCTTTGCAGGTAACTGAAGCATGGCTCTGGAATGAAATCACAAACTTGCTGTACAGTGACGGCGAATATATTGCGTCGACACTTTCGACGCACAACGGTTGGATGACACGGATTGACTTCTATCACCCAAAGTTCCCAGGAAACTACGACACCGTCGGATTGTATGTATCCGATGAGTGTGCCGGCGTTCATGAAATGATCTTCCTATCAACGTTAGTCGCCATGACAGAAGGCGTTCCACAACGGATTAAAATCCGCTCGATACTTGTCATGTGCAGTATTATCTATGTTCTTAATATTATGAGATTGGTGATGTTTTATCCAATTGCACGGAACGATTGCATTGCAAACCCAAACCAAGCCGAATGCCTTGCAGGAATGTGGAACTTTCACACTGCGGTGTATGAATGGGGATTTTTGTTGGTCCTCGTCACCATGTGGGTGCTGTGGTTTTGGAGATTCGGAGGGCCAGCCCGAACTCTCGATGCCAGCAGTGCCGGCACAGAGAAGTGGAGACTCAAGTTTCGTCAATCTTGGTCGCAAACGCAATTCCTTCTCATCGCTGGAGCTGTACTCCTGATGGTTTTCGCAGTCCATAATGTCACTTCAAATGAAGAAGCAATGTCTGCAAAAGAAACGCTCGACTTCTGCTATTTCTCTGAACTGGTGACATCTGAATGTGGGCAAGCGCAGAACCGTTGGGACGATGCAATCGGCTATGCATGGTCGCTGTCAGCCCTTGGCATCGTCATACTCGGTGCCACTTCTTTCGTGATTCAACGCCCAGATGAAGATGGGAACTGGCCCGTCAAGGAAACCGGCATTGCTTCAGAAGAGAAAGAAATTGAACATGAACCAACATCACGCCATGCGAGTAAAAAGACAGGTTCGTGGAAGAAAGGCACTGCACACGAAGAGGAATAATCACTCTGCGACCGTGCCAACGACTTTCTGACCGGCCATTTCATGCTTGTCGAGAGCCTT
>JAQXFL010000155.1 GCA_029250345.1 Candidatus Poseidoniaceae archaeon | reverse complement strand
CCAGGAACTTCCGTGGATGCGGCTCTCGAAGTGCTTTCGGAACTGGACCTCGTACTCGTCATGAGCGTCAATCCAGGTTTTGGAGGCCAATCGTTCATTCCTACCGTCGAACAAAAAATCCGTCGGTTGAAGACAGCAATTGACGAACAAGTGGCCGCTGGTGGACGTCCTGTACAAATTCAAATCGATGGCGGTGTCAAATCTCACAACATCGCCATGCTGCGAGAATGGGGCGTTAGCAACTGCGTTGTCGGCTCCGGTCTCTTCAACGACAAAGCGAGCGTTCAAGAGAACCTTGAGATCATCAAAGCGGCACTTGAAGCGTGAATGAGGCGTTGGAATGCGAGTTCTCGTCGTATCGTTGCTCTATCCCTTGCCAACGAATTCGGCTCGTGGCACATTTGTTGCCGACCAAGTTCAGAGTTTCGTCAACAACGGCCACGATGTACGCGTTGTCAATCCACTTCCGAGGATGATGCGATACCAAGAAGCACGGCGTTCAACCCTCACCGGCGCAGCAAAAGCACCACGCACATTCGAGCACGGTGGAGTGAATGTCTTTGCACCTCGATACACAGCACTTCCGAATCACCCTTGGCCGTCGTTCACAGCCCGTAGCGTTCGAAGACATGCGAAAGGCGTCGAATCATGGCTTGGCGACTGGAAGCCTCAAGTCATTGTTTGCCACACCTTATGGCCCGTAGCAGCGTTGGCAGACGCTCTATCGTCGCGACTCAAAGTTCCGTGGACGGCTGTTGTCCACGGATACGATTTCGATGTCGGATTGACGCATGAAAACACCGCTAAGGTGACGCACAAACTCGCAACATCGGCTGACAGAGTGGTCGTGGTGTCGCAACGGTTGCACGGGATTGCCGTTCAAGCGGGCATCGATTCTGAAAAAGTAAAGATGATTGCTTGCCATTGCGCTGTTGAAGACGAATGGCTCAAGCCACTCAAACCGTGGAACGGCAGATGGCGCAAAGACCGAATCGACATCCTGTTCCCAGCCGACCCTCGTCGCCCTGAAAAGAATCACTTGCTCGCCCTTCAAACCGGCGAGATTCTTGAGGAGCGCGGGTGGATCGTTGGGATGACGACGCTCAAAATACAACCACGACCAATCGTTTGGGACCGCATGTTGGTCGCTGACCTTACACTCATCACCTCAAAGCGTGAATCAGGGCCTCTGGTCGCAAGAGAATCTATCGCTTGCGGAACACCTGTTGTTTCTGTGGATGTGGGCGATGTTGGCACGTATCTTCCTGAGGAACACGTCGTTGCTGACTACGATGCCTCCGCACTGGCAGATGCGTGTGAAGCAGCATTGAAGGAACGGTGGGAGGATGGATTTACTCTGCCTCAAGCGTTTTCGGAAGCGTACTTCCTTGAACAGTGGAACCAATTGCTCGAAGAGCTTGTGGCGTGAACATGAACAGTACAACTCCCGCAACGGCGAGGAGTGACCCATTGAGAAGACCGTAGCATGACAGCGTCATACATGATGCGGCAATCAACCATTCTCCGCTTCGCTCCAGCACAAGGTTCCATGAACGCGACAAATGAATCGATGAGAGAAGGGCGAACAGAGCTGAAACGGTCGAAGCGTAGGCTGCTGCGTACAAGCCTTCAGTGAGCCCTTCGTCGGCTTGCCACCCGATGAATGCAAATCCAATGGCCGCCGAAAATCCTACGACGATGAGAATGAAGAAAGTGAAGCGCCATGGGTGCAATCCGGCCTGTAATGCGGTGTAGGTTGGGGTTGCAAGAAGCGTGAAACACCAACCAAGCAACAACACAATGAACAAGTCGGCCGCCGAAGCACCAAGGCTACCATCGAGGTATTGGGACGGGAAAGCGAGGGGTAGAAACAGTTTGACAATGGCTGCTCCAGCAAAAATTCCAATCGGTAAAAGGCCGAAACATACGTCGAGTGATGCGTTCATCTGACGGGAAAACTCCTCGGGCTGATGACGTACCTTTCCAAGTACTGGAAGCAGTGCTGCTCGCAATGCTTGAGGGATGACCAAACCTGCCAACCACGCCAATTGGGCAACATGGAACAGTGCAGCTGATTCTACACCCAATTCAAGACCGACGATGAACTTCTCAATGCGAACAACGTAAGGGAGCACGCCAAGAGTGATGGCAAAAGGCAGGGCCTGGAGGAGTAAGTTCCGGTTGTTCAACCATGCTTCACCCATCTCGCCTTGATTGCCGGTCTTCCCCTCATAGATTCGCAGTGTCTTCCAAACCCACCACAAAGCGAAGAGAAGGCCGCACAGCGCACCGGAAAGGAAAGCAACGGCATAGGCTTCCACTGATGTGATACCGAGAGCGTAAAGCGAGAAATAGGCTGCCGTCGTAACCCCTCGCTCGAGTATTTTTGTCCATGCCTCGAGACGTGCTTCTCCAGCTGCCCTTAGTCCAGTACGAGGCGCATATATTGCGATGTGAACCAACGCAATCAATCCGCAAACAAGCATGATTGGAGCGTGGCTTGCCAATTCGGATCCTGCGAAAGGAAGATACAGCAGTGCAGCGATAAGAAACGGTAGTGCTGCCTTCATCTGCAAGTTGTAAATCCGTAGAATTGACGGCCAAATACGATGCGGTGCACGAGGGCCATCCCGTGCGAGTAATGTAGGCAATCCAAGATCAATGACCAAGAAGAGCGTTGCGAAAACATCCAATGCTATCACGAACAATCCGTACGACTCTGTCCACAATGCTCTGGTAAGGACGACCTGTCCGAGAAGTGCGAGAAATACGGCGATGATATCTGCGCCAGCAAGCCATGCAGAATCCCTTCCCATATGCGGAAGACGAGCGTTGTTCGTCACTTTGCCCTCCATAAACGCTGCTGATGGTTACGCTCCTTGAAGCATCGGATGCAAACGCGAGGTTCAAAGCCCACTTCCCCTACCGAGGTTTGAGGCGTGAAGATGGTAGCGACTGAATGGATTGAGGCTGAAGTGCTCAAAGCAGTTCCAGATGCACACGTTGAAGCGATTGATTTGCACCGCTCCGGAGACCACTTCCATGTACGAGTGATTTCTGAATCCTTTGATGGAATGCGCCCATTGCAACGCCAACGCCTCATTCTAGCGGTGATGAAACAACACATCCCTCACCCAATACACGCACTCGACCTCAAATGCATGACCCCAGCACAAGCAGAAACAGCTGGCGATACTGCGTTTGACCCTCACGGCGGTGGACAAGGCGTCCACATTCGTCGAATCGAGAAAAACAAGGAATGATGAAAATGAATTGGACACCTGAAGAATTGCAAGCCATTGTTGATGAACACGCTCTCGTTTTGTTCATGAAAGGAACACCGAACGAGCCTCAATGTGGTTTCTCAAACCGTGCAGCACAGGCTTTGCAGCAATTTGGAGAACCGTTTGCTGCAGTCAATATTCTCACCGACCAACGAGCCATCCCCTCAGTTTGTGCTTGGTCCGACTTCCCTACAATGCCTCAAATCTACGTCCAAGGTGAACTGATTGGTGGCTCCGATATTGTCATGGAAATGTTGCAAGACGGAAGCCTGCAAGAAATGTTTGACGAAGGCCGTAGTGCTTGAGAATCAAGCAGTTTCACTCTTGATTGAGTGCTTCAAGAATCATTGCAGCACCGTTTTCTTTCGATACGCGAAGCCATGGCTCAACAGTTGCTGTTTCATGCTCCTGCCTCAATCGTTCTACTCCACCACCGCTGATGTTGAGAACGGTCATAGCGTCGTGTTGAATTTCTCCAGAAGCCAATGCTTGCTGTAAACTCGCGAGGGCTACTGCTCCTGGTGTCATGATGTCGATTCCTTCAATCGATTCGAAAAGGGATTTCGCAGCAATTGCATCGTCGCGCTCAACAACATAGGTCTGCCCATTGGAATCCTTGAGGATATCATGAACGCCGCCGACCTGAGCATAAGCAGGACCTTTGTTCATCAAATAATCAGAATAGACTTCAACATCATGCGGAGGGAAATCTTCTGCCACCAAATGGTCTCGCTTGGCCTGCCAAGCGTTGTGTATTGGAGAATGTTCGATGTTTTGTGACAGGTGTTGCCGTGGCGCAGGACCTTCGAATTGACCGGATGCAATGAGTCGCTCAGCCATCTCATGGACGCCAATTGGACCTGGGCCTCCTCCGATGCCTTGGAAATAATGTTCAGGCATCGAGCCAATGGTGAATGCTGCATCGAGAATCAGAGAACCGATGCCGTCTCGGCGAGCCACGTTATGGACACTGCCTTCCATTTGCCAGCCATTAAGTGGCTTTGCAATGGCTTTTGCCACCGTTTTAGCATCGTAGTAATCGCCGTCTTCAACAACAACGACTTTGACAGAATCTGTTGGATGGCCTGCTTTGGTCCAAATTCGGTGACCGTGATCTTTGCCAACAACGACGATCAATGGCATGTCAGCAAGTCCACAAAAGTGTGTGAATCCACGCGCAGTGTTCCCTGCACTGGCACAAATGAGGCCTTTACAACCGTGGTCATGAAGCCGTTGGATGGTTGGAACAGCTTCCATGTCTTTGAAACTGCCAGTTGGGCACAATGCTCCTTTTTCTGGCCAATATCCGTGGAAGGTGACCCAAAGATTTGGCATTCCGATTTCAGTGCCGAGCGCCTCAGCCTTGTAGGTCGTTGTCCCTGCGACGTAGTCGTTCGCCTTGGAAACGGGTAGCCATGAGAGGTATTTCCAAACACCCTCGTGTGGCTTAACTTCCATCGGCTTG
>JAQXFL010000144.1 GCA_029250345.1 Candidatus Poseidoniaceae archaeon | reverse complement strand
ATTGAATGCCCATGCAAAGAAACATGGGTTGCTAACGGCCAACCTGTATGGACTTCAGGTACAGCCTATCCGGGGAATTACGTTGTCGAACATCCTGCAGGCACTGGAAATTTGTACATCCCTCTTGAATCAGGAGGCGTTTCGGTTGGCGGTGGAGAACCGGGCATTGACACGCATTGGGTACTTTGTGAGGGTCAGGGGCCGAGCCCAGGTCCTTGTGAAGGTCTAAACGTATCAGTTTGGGATGACGCAACGACGGCGAATGTTGGCGACATCTATCAATATCCAGCAAATTCTGGACTCTACTACGAAGTCACCTATGTCGATACAAACGGATTGATCTCAACGGCTCCGGGTGAGGACCAAGATTCTGAGTTTTGGACTCCATACATCTGTCCATGCAAGGAAACATGGGTTGCTAACGGCCAACCGGTTTGGGATATTTCAACATCTTTCTATGCAGGAAATTATGTCGTCGAATGGCCGGCAGGTTCGGGTGAGCTCTACCTCGCTGAGGCAGGTGGCATCACCGGCGCAGGAGAGCCTGGAATTGATGGTCATTGGATTCCATGTGAAACCAACGACCTACAACCAGTGTTAACTCCGGCTGAAGACGCTGATGCAGTAGGCTTGCCAAGCATCGGTGCTCTTGCCACTCTGCTTGGAATTGTTGCAGCATCAGCATTTGTTCGAAGAGAATACAATTTCGATTAAATCCGTTCCATACTCGTGTCAACGGGTGTTGAGAAGGCGGCATTGTATTCACTGAAAAGGAGGCTCCCATGTCGCTTTTTTACGAGCATGGTCAAGGAGATGCCAATACAATGTCGTTACCTTCGTTTTTGAATCTGTGACCGTTCGGTCAATGTCCTTCGCCTCAATCGAAGGCGGGGCTCTCCTCCAACTCCAACGAGCCAAAATGGAGAGTGGGAACAGCGAAAGGGCTGGGCCGTTCATTGGTAGAGATAGGCTCGTTTTCCACGGCCGTGAAACAAGATTCGATTGTTGGAGCGCTTGAGCAACATCAGTCCAAGAGTTCCCTTTGCCAGCCTTTCGTTTAACCAACCAAGACGGGTTAATCGAGGAGTCAACCGTGTACCCATGTTCCGCAAGAACTGAAGCCATCCAGGGGGCAATGTATCCTCCTGGTGCTCGGAACCACGGGCGATAGGCATCGCCAGCCATCTTTCGTAAAATCTGCGTGGCTTGTTGCAGAGCCTGTGTAAAACCGTCCCTGTCCTCAGGCCAAGCAGACCATGACCTGTGGTTCAAGCCGTGGCAACCAACGGTCAACCGTTCTGGATACGCCTCAAGGAGGTGAGAAAACCACTGGTTAAACTCTTCACTCATGAACAGGTCCGCAATTACAAACAAGGTAACTGGATGAGAATTTGTTCCTAGCCATTCCTCAAATCCCTTCATACCTTTTTTGAAAGGTTCTGAAAGTTGCTTGTTGAGCCCGGCTTCTTCGATATGCGATTGTGCATGCTTGCTTCGCGTCGGGTGTCCTGAGAAGCGAGGGACATGTCGCTCATCGTCAAAATCTACGGTGAGCCATGTGGCTTTCAAGCAGCGTCACCTCGAGGTAAATCGAGGATGTGTAAGCGGTGTGGGACGGTGCGTTGTCCTATTTCGATGCCAATGAATTGTTCCATGATTTCGCCACCCCATTCTTCACAGATACGGTTCGCAGTAGCCAGTCCCGGTTCGTTATGCGGGTGGACGGTGATTTCTATGCGGTGGAACTCTTGATTCTCTCGTGCTTTGTTTTCTAACCATTCGAGGATCGTACGCGTTGCCTCAAGTGCAATCCCTTGGCGTTGGAACGATGAACGGACCCAGTATCCAAGGTTGTAGGACGACTGCAGCAGCTGCAATTCGTCTCCAAGGCCGATGAGGCCAACAAAGATTCCTTTCTCTTCTGAACGAATCCACCAGAAATGCAACCGGTCGACATCCGATTGATTTTCAACATCGAACAGCATGTCGCTCAATTGCCCCTGTACATTGAATTCAGCATTGAGCCAGGGAAGTGCCGTCTGTGCCGCCTTGGGATCTTCATGGTAGGCTTCCAAGAGCAGAGGTAGGATGGATTTGCTGACCGGAACGAGTTTCATATCAGAACGAAACTCGAGTTCAGGCGTCATAGCAAAACCTCAGGATAATTGCGCTACTGCAGCCACTACATGTTCATTGTTCGGGTGAACATGCTTTGCCATTGCAAGCGTCCACTGCAAGTGTTCTTCTCGATTCAGTGCGCGCATGGCCGAACCAATATGGAGCAGCATTTCAAAGTTCAAATCCAAGTGCGGACCCAATGCATCGAGTGTTTCGGCGGCTTTGGGATACTGGCCGGTTTTTATCGCTTCAAGTATCGCTACCACTTCACGGTATACTTCACGCGCACCCCATGCTTCTTGTGCAGGCCAAGGCCAAAAACGAGTTGAAGCCTGAGGAGTAGGTGCAGCGACCTCTTGTGGAGTTTCTACTACAGGTGCGGTTTGAGTCACTGCCGCCTGCCCAACCACAGGAATGTCTGGTGTGCTCACGGCAGAGGTAGTGGGTTCTGCCTGTGCTGACTGAGCAACAACAACTGGGATATCTGGAGTTTGGACAGCGGTGGCCGGCGCTTTGGCAACGGCGCTGACAAGAGGCAACTCAGGGGTTGACGGCGAGGTCATGTCGGGCAGTTGCGGGGTTGCCACGACGGTTTCTGTTATTGCAGGCTCACCGGTTGCGTTACTGGCTTGAGCGAGGTTGTTGAAGTTCGGTAGTTCTGGAGTCTTCGATGCCTTCGGAGTTTTGGGTCCAACAGAGCCCATCAAATCTTCATCTTTCTCAGTCTTGATGGAGGGCGAGTAGAGGCTTCCCATACCGGAAGGGACCGGCTCGGGAACGTCGTCGAGAGGGTCTTGGTCACCAAGGTCAAAGACAACGGGGTTCGCAGGAGCGTCTGAGGCACTCAATTCGACTTCTTCAGGTGCTTCGAAATCCACCGTTTGTGCTAATTCAGGCGTGCTGCCACTGATAAATTGGAAGGAATCTTCTTCCTCGGGATTGGTTGTTTCGTACTGGTCAATTTCCACCGCTACATCGTCCAGAGAGAGAACAGCTTCGACCGCCGCTTCATCCTCTTGTGCTTCATTTTCCTGGAGTAAGGTATTCATCAAGTCTGAACCGGATGTTGATGGTGTTGCCATTGGTTGGTCGCGTGGTGCTAAGTTGATGGAATAATAGCACTGCGCACAATTCTCTGCACCGTCTTCGTTCACAAATTCGCAGTAAGGGCATACATTCCCTTCTTCGGACTTGTCTTGCTTACGACGCCGAAACAGCCTGCTCACCAAATGCTCGTCCTTCATTTTGGGTTTAAGTAATGGGGTTTCGCGACCTGTGAAAACATCATTGTTGAAGGCATACGCTGATGGTGTAGAGGGGTCACCATGGGCCATGGAGGAGCGAGGCAAAGTCCGTCGGATGAACAACAGCGCTTCTCAAAGAAAGGCTGACAAAGAGTTGGCTGAAGAAATGCCGCTGAAGTGGCAACGTGGACAAGACCATTTCTCACGTTTTACCAAACTTATTCGCCGTGAACTCGATGATGAAACGGCGATGGTCGAAGAGCGTTGGAAGAAGTGGAGTAAACAACGGCTGTTGGCTGCTGGCCTAGCCTTGTTTGACCTCACTGGCCGGACGCAAGGACGATTCTTTGGCGACCCCATTCTCGTTTTTGAGAATAAATCAAGAACGAGGTTACCGATACATCGATTCGGACATGGCGACATTGTTCTGTTGTCACGTGCCCGCCCGTGGGGTGAAAAAGTCGTTGAAGGCATCGTCCTTGACCGTGGACCAACTCGGATTCGAATTGTTGTTTCCGACAAACCGAGCGACATCAAGAAAGGAACTTGGCGACTTGACCGAGGTGCAAACCGTGTTGCTCACGACCGTATGCACGAGGCACTGACAACGTTCCATTCGATGGACAGTGACAGCGGAACCGTACTTCGAGATGTTCTGCTCGGTTCGCTCCACGACATCTCAGCATCTGCTCAACGGCCGCCTGAAATTCGAGGCCAGAAACGCCATGGTCCTTTGGGAATCGGTAAAATGGAACTCAATGATTCCCAGCGAACCGCTGTTGAAGCGGCCATTGAGCAGCGCCTTACACTGATTCAAGGTCCTCCAGGGACTGGAAAAACGCACACGGCCATTCGATTGTTGGCGGCGTTTGTTCGTATGGGTCGTGGCCCAATTTTGGCAACGGCAGAATCGAATGTAGCCGTTGATAATTTACTGGAAGGTCTGCTTGAATTGAACATCAATGCCGTTCGTATAGGCCGACCAGTGAAGGTTCGTGAACATCTTCGCGACGCTACGCTTGACGCTCAAATTGAAAACCACCCCCTCCAAGAAGAAATCCGTTTTATCCGTGAGCAAAACGATGACCTGCGCCGAACTCTCTCAAGCCTTAAAGGGAAAGAAAAAGGCATGGCGCACAGAGATGTGAATCGCAATTTCAAAGAGATCAGACAGCTCGAGGGCAACATGATTTCAGCAGTTCTTGACGGCGCTGAAGTCATTTGTGCAACCACCATCGGTGTTGGTCACAGCCTTTTGGGCGAACGGCGTTTCCCTGTTGTTTTGATGGATGAAGCTACTCAAGCAAGTGAACCGAGCGCTTTGGTTCCAATCACTCGCGGATGCCGACAACTGGTTCTGGTCGGCGACCACAAGCAATTGCCTCCAACGGTGATCAGTAAAGTGGCGGAGGACGGCGGTCTTGGGCGCTCTTTGTTTGAACGCCTTATCGAATGCGGCTTGGAGGCTCACATGCTTACCACGCAATACAGAATGCACCCGACCATTCGAGAATATCCGAGCGCCCGTTTCTATGATGGCCGGCTTGACGACGGCTGCAGTTCCGAACAGCGGCCACCTGCCGCCGGCTTCTTGTGGCCGGATTGGGATCACCCGGTAGCGTTTGTACCGATTGATGGCTCTGAGATTGTTGATGAAGAGAGCAGCAGTAAGTCCAATCTTGATGAAGCGGCTAAGGTTCTCTCGATTGTCAACGATTTGCTTGCGGCAGGGGATTTAACTCCATCCGACATTGGCGTAATTACTCCATACAACGGCCAAGTACGCTTGCTCGTCGATTTGTTTGAACAAGCAGGCGGCAGAGACGAAGGTGGACCGTATGAAGGCCTTGAAATCAAGAGTGTTGACGGATACCAAGGCCGTGAAAAAGAAATCATTGTCTTCTCAGCTGTTCGAGCCAACGATGCCGGCGAGATCGGTTTCCTGAAAGACCGCAGACGGCTCAACGTGGCGCTGACCCGTGCAAAGCGCGGACTCATTGTTCTTGGAAACGCCAAAACGCTGCGTCAAGACGGCACATGGCGAGCATGGTTGGACTGGGCTGAAGAACGAAACTTGTTCGCTTGGCATGTCACCCATGGGTGAGTTCCTAAGCCAACACTTGACAAAGGGCACCCGCTACCATTCAACATGGCAGACAGCCCAGTTAGCGTCCATCAGGGCAGTGGTACGCTTGCCCAAGCGGTGCTGTCTTCAGCTCCCGAAGGCATGCTCATCGCTCCGGCTTGGAAACGCTCAGCCGCCTATATGCTCGATGTTGTTCTTTTGACACTTGTTCTTCATTTTCTAACCGGTCAAAGTCTTCTCTATTACCTCATGAGTTATTCTCTCATCACTGAAGGTGGAAGGTATTTGGCTGGATTTATCGTTAACTGGGTCTTGTTTTTCAGTGCACATTATCTGTATTTCAAGTACACTGGGCGTACGTTTGGGCGCTCTTTTGCACAACGTGGATTCCGAATTGCAGTGGTCCACGATAACGGGACATTGCTAGAGAAACACCACTGGGGTCCTCGGGCTTTTGGAAAACTCATCTATCTCATCCCAGTGGTCGGTGTGTTGTGGTTTGGTATGCGAGATTTCCTCCGTGGCCGCTCCAAAAGTGCCGAATACCGAACATCTTTGGATGTTCGAAACCATACCGTTGCTGCAGTCGACTGGTCCTTGCCCTCTGAGACCCGATTACGCCTTCGTTAAGTGAGCAAGCCTTGCATTGATTTGAAGTAGGACTTTGTAGAGAGACCTCTACGGTGGCCCATATGAGCGACGACCATTCAGTTCGGACAGCATCTCTTGAAGCACGTTTGTCCTCGGTCGAAATGGACATTGACGACGACGATGAAGACGTCGTCTTGGTCACCGTTGATATGACCAATGAAGCGGCAATTCCGCTCGGTGGCCTAGAGATTCACGTCATTACAAGCGACGGCCAGAAAGTTGAATCACAGTCAGGAATCACTTCGTTAGGCCCAGGTCTTACTCGTAATTTCACCTTTGAATTCCCTCTTGAAAATGGCACATGGACTTTCAGTGTGTCGGGTGGAGGTCAATCGCTCACTCTCGGGCCATACGATGCAGAGTTCACTTACGTAGCAGAACAAGGCCGAGCCTTTGGTAATTCAATCGGTTCCAGTCTTTTCAGCGGTGCTTTCAACACACACTTGGACACCTTCGGAAAGGTCGATGAGCGTGAAATTATCGATCCGAGCCAGATGGTAATGACTTCGTATACTGGGGAAAATGCAGCAGGTGGCTCGACCAAGATCGTACCGGGGGATTCGCAAGGCAACGAAGAGGATGAGGACGCACCTCGTACTCCTCCGTGGCAACAATCCAAACCCGAGGCGACAACGGCTGCTCCATCAGCCGACCTTCTCTTGCAAGCGGCTGCAGCAACTCCGGCACCTTCTCCACCCCAAAGTACGCCTCCTCCAACAGGAGACCTTCTTTTGCAAGCAGCAGGGCTTCATGCAACACCTCCTGTCGAGCCAGAGCCTGCACCTGAACAACCAGAAACGCCTCAGCCTGAGACCGCTCCTACGCCTCCGTCGGTGCCAACGCCACCATCCAAAGGCCCACCAAGCGGCCCTCCATCCGGCCCACCTTCCGGTCCT
>JAQXFL010000124.1 GCA_029250345.1 Candidatus Poseidoniaceae archaeon | reverse complement strand
TGACCGGCTTATCGAAAACGGGTTTGATGAGGACTATCGCTGTGGCCTCTTACACCTCAAGGGTCAACCAGCGCGTTCAACTCGGCGAATCATGAAGCGAATGAGCGAAGAGTGGGATTTGCCAGTCGTTGTTTTCCTTGACGGCGACCCATGGTCTTTCAGAATCTTCGCATCCATCGCTTATGGTGCAATCAAGACAGCACACATTTCCGAATACTTAGCAACGCCATCAGCGACATATCTAGGAATAACTGCGGATGATATTGTTGCCTATGATTTACCGAGTGATGACCTCTCAAAGAAGGACATCGAGGCACTCAATGCAGAACTTACAGACCCAAGATTTGCTGACAGTTGGTGGCAAGATCAAATCAACATGATGTTGGAACTCGGAAAGAAAGCCGAACAACAATCCCTAGCAAAGTACGGTCTTGACTTCGTTACCGAAACCTATCTGCCTGAAAAATTGGCTGAACTGGGCTTGGCTTGAGCCGCGCAAGCATTCATTGAGGATGAAGGTTGAGGGTTCAACATGGCAGGGAAATCCTCTAAGCGTTCGCCATGGGCGTTACGGCTCGGGATTCTCGGTACTTTGCTACTCCTTGCCGGTGGCGTTGCACTTACCTTACAAACCACTGCCATCGATTCAATTTATGATCCAAGAGAACGAGCCACCGTTGAAATTGTGGTCGGAGATTCGGCAATAATCGAAGTCAACAAAGACGAATGCTACATGGCTGTGGCGTTTTCAAACGCATCGAACAGTGAAATCGAAATCAAGAAAATCGTTGGTTCTGCGGCTGCAAATGAAGTCATTGAACCAGTCAAGTGTTTCACAGATTGGACGCCCATGGCCTCTGATGGAGCAACGTTCGAAATTATCGAGGAATGGGTTACCGACGAATCGGGTGAATTGATGGTAAGCGCTTCGTGTAAAGAAGACGATTGCGATAGCCAAGTCGTCTGGATTGTGAATGTGGAAGATTGGCAAATGGAAGTTTTTAGCTCCGCTGGATTAATGCTTGGCTTCAGTTTCTGTTGCATAGGGATTGTCATCCTGCCAATTGCTGCCATTATCGCCTATTCAAACCGAAGCCGGGCTGTTCGCGGAACACTCAATGTCATTGGAAGAGATGATGAATTCCTACGAACACTACAGGAGCAAGACCA
Source organism: Candidatus Poseidoniaceae archaeon (assembly GCA_029250345.1). Lineage (GTDB taxonomy): Archaea > Thermoplasmatota > Poseidoniia > Poseidoniales > Poseidoniaceae > MGIIa-L1. The sequence continues at coordinate 5,280 of JAQXFL010000124.1, read as the reverse complement.
GTCAATGGTCGCTCAACACCCAATGCTGCAAAAACTCAAGGAAGAATTAGAAAGGCAGCAAATGGCTGAAATCCAAGGAGAACAAGAGCAGGAAGACGACTCCTATGTTGATGGTACAAAGGCCGTCATGCAAGGGCAGCTTCTGACAACCGAACAGGTCTATGCCTTGATGCGCGGTGATGTTGAAGAAATGTCTCGCTCGGTTGAAGATCCATTCGCTGATTCAATACCAAAGGCCAAACCAAAACGAACAGAGATAAAGCAAGCCAACACCGAGCAAATATCACTGTGGGACATGGGTGGAGATGCTCCATCAGCGAGCAGTGAACCTGTGGCAACTCGACGAAGAACGGTTCAGCAAGATGACAGCGCCAATTCCAAGGATTGGGCTGAATGGGACGACATGTGAGGATAAGGTCATGCGCGACACGGTCTTTCGATGTATTGCTGGTTTCATCAGTCTACTCTTGCTGGCGGTTCCAACGTTACTACCGCCTCCAACGGTTGAAGATGGTGCAACAGAGCAAGCGATGCTGCCTCCGTGTGATGTAGAAGACGGTATCCCCTTCATTCAAGAGGAGCAAATAACATGTTATTGGGGTATGTCACAAGAAATACTATCACTTCCGAAAGCAATTGACGCATTGAATGTCGATGTGTCTGTGTCTTGGGTACAATCAGGCGTTTGGATTGGAATTGCTGAAGCTTCCGAGGCAGAGAAATGTGACTTGAAAGATGGGTACTATGAGTGCGATAAAGACAGCATCGACCTCGTTGTAGGCAACCCCTCTGCAGGCGATAATCTCAACTGGAAGGCCACCAGTGGCGAATACCGATTTGTTGCGGGTGGAGACGATACTCAATCACTTCAGCAATTCGATGTCGAATGGGAATACGAAGCGTCGCTTGGTGTCTCGTCAACTGCCTACATCATCTTCGCCGTTCTGTTTGGGGCGTACGCTGCCATAGGCGTGAATGGGTTCAAGACTCTCGCTCAAAAGGTTTTGAGGGCAACGTAAAACCTCAACTGTAAGGCCTTCAGCCGCACATGCTCAAACACCATTGTATTGAATCACCTGAGGCGACGGCTTCAAAGAGTGGTAGCGTCTAGGTAACTTTGAGTTGAGCAGTGTGGAAGATATCGATACAGCCCTAACCTTGCTTCAAAACAAGTTGCGGAGACAAATTCTCGAACGGTTGGTTCGAGAGCCTCACTACCCAATGCAGTTGGCGGAATTACTTGGCGTAAGCCAGCAAGCCATTGGCAAACACTTGCGCGAACTCGAACGCGGAAACTTTGTCACGAAAATGACGGTTGCAAGCGAGAAGGGTGGGCCTCCGCGAACGATTTACAGTGTTCAACAATCCATTTCACTGCGTATTGACCTTGGCCCTGATTTGTTCCAGTGCGAACAACGCAGACTTCCTGCTGGTGGTCCAATGCGTCTTTCCAACCGGCTGCCGAGTTCGACCGAACACGTTGTCCAGTCGGTAAGTGGTCGAAAGAAAATTTCTGTTGGCGAAGGTATGGCGCATATCCAGCATCTCAATTCGATTCTTGAAGGAATTGACGCGCAACGAGACGCTGTCATCGCACTGCATCAACATATTCGTAACAGAATTTCTGCTGGTGTTGATTCCGATTTCGAACATTATGAACAACGAACGATGGTTCACAGTCTTATTGAGACGCCGGAGCGTAAACTCAACCTTGCTGACCTGCGCCGAGAATTGCAACTCGGCCAGACAGAAATGGCAACCTTGCTCGACGAAGTACGCAATAGGCTTGAACGGCAACTCGCCGACCGAGCCGGACAAGTTGTCGCAGTACCAAACAATTCGAACCTACGGTTTTGGCTCGGCTCACTCCCTCGCAAGAAGGAGTGAAACCCCATTTCAGCAATTGTCTTGCTCTCAGTCTTCAGCGCCAGCCAAAACCGACACGAGGGATGATTGCTCAGCCTTTCGATCCAAAACGGCTTGACGGCGTCCACGTCCAACCAAGAACACGACACCGAACAAAGCGATGGTAAGAAGAATAACTGCAAACGGTAAAGCTGTCTTTCCAACAACTTCACCGGCAACGTCGAGAATACCGCCAGAAGACTTGAGTTCTTGTTCAACAGCCTTGACGTTATCGCTTTCAGAGGATTCAACAATCTCATTCGAAGGATCGACTACAACGTAAACTCCGTGGCTACCAGCAGAAACAGGGTAGAGGAGAACAAGTTCAATTTCCTTGTAATCTTCAGTGTCATCTGGAGCAAGGAGTGCACCGATGACTTGTCGCATGACGATGTTTTCGTCAGCACAGCCGTTCTTACGGATTTCCTTGGTCGTGTCTGGGTCAGCAGCATTCTTGTATTCACAGAGTACGATTTCGATATCTGTAGCGTGAGTGTTTCCATCGTTTTGGAGAACAACACGGATTGGAATGGTTGTGTCCACATCTGCAGTGTTATCGGAGACAGACACTTCAGAGAGAACCAAGTTCGGTGCTCGCAAACGCAGTGTTACCACAAATTCGTTGGTATCAAGACTCTCAGCTGCCCAAGATGGTGAATCGTCATGGTCGCCGCCTTCCAGCATGTTACCCATCTTCGATACGACCTTCAGGCCAATTGGACGAGTGCTTAGAATTGCAGACGGGTCAATCTTGACGATTGCAACAACCGGGTAGGTGGTGTAGGCATCCATCATCGGCATGAAGTAACGATCTTCGGATTCGAGGTAAATACAGCGGTCAACCAAGTCTGCAAATACCACTTCCGGGTCGATTGCTGCATCTTCGTTGCCGGTTGTGGTCTCAATAGATGCGACGACCTCACAAGGTTCTTCGGTTGTCAAATCTGTTCCGATCTGCTTGACGAGGCGCCATTCGACAGCCCATTCTGACAGTGAGCCCATTCCAGGCAATTCGCTCATAATTTGAACATCGCCATCGACCTTTGCGGTGTGGTTGTTGAGGGTCGGCCAGTCAGGGACGTTTCCGTTGTTCGTAATGTTCAACTCGAAACGAACAATTCGTCCAGGCGCAGAGGTCTTCACTGCGTTGTCGACCGTAGAATCCATGGAGATTTGCATGTCGAAGAACTCTTCAACGTACACAGGAAGAGTTTGTACATACCGTAGTCGGGTCAAACGACCGCTGGCATCAGGATAGGATTCTTCCGAGAAAGTCTGGAACACTACTGTGTAGACTCCAGATTCAACTTGGTCTGGGACATTCATTGTAATGTCAAAGACTTGATTGGTATCGCGAGAAAGTTCAACCAAATTACCACGAGGAACTTCAATGTCCCAGATGACATCAACGCCAGCAGGGTCTGTCACTCGAGCGAGTCGGTAATCGAAGCGGTCTGGCCCGTTTCCATGGTTGGTAACGGTAGTCGGTATGATCACCTGTTGTCCCGGGGTCACTGGAAGTACTTCCTGGCCATCGAGTGTAATTTTGTCATCGTCTGCGATGTCTGCACTAGCACTGAGTTGATACACGTGGTTCACATTCGTCGACAGAATCTTCGAAGCGGAAATTCTCGGATAGCCGTCAAGGTAGGCCTTAACGATAACCGCCGGACCAAGTCCTGCTGAAGCCTTCGTTGGGGCACAAACTTCAACGCTCACCTCATAGGTCACGAACTCTGCGCCAGGTGGTATATTCCAATCTCTTGGTTCACTGAGGTCAACCGAGTTGCCACCTGGAGCGTTGGAGAAGTCGAGGTTCAATACCCAGTTATCTTCTCTCCAAGCATCCATAGAAATGGTGTCTGGCTTTTCTTCAGGGGCACCAGGTGTGACGAAGACAAGTTTACCAGAATCGAAGTTCTTCGTAACATCAACTGGATAAGTGGCACATTCGCCAGGGTCCACGTATTCACTGGTATCGAACAATTCCATGACGATGTTTCCAGTTGAGCGAATCGACACGAAAACACCGAGTTCAAGGACATCGTATGTTCCCTTTTCAATCGACTTAATCGGTTCGCCAGCAGACCATCCCTTGAGATAAATTACAAAGGCTCCGGGGTCTTCAGATGTTGGAACAAAGACTTCTAGATTCTTCGTTACCGATTGCCCAGGGTCCAATTCCACGCTGGTTGGGAAGTTGACTGTCCAACCGAACTGAAGCAGCCATTCTTGGCGTCCTTCAAGCGTGTAAGGGTCCCAGAACACGAACTGATCGTTGACGTTGCCGGTGTTGGTAATCGTAATCGAAAAGATGGCCGTTTGACCTTGTTCAACGTCAGCCATGCTGTGTGATGCGTCCAAGTTAATTCCGTGTACAACATCCATCAGCGTACGGGTAACGATATCAGATTGAATGGCTGGATCTTTGTATGACTTCGCCGTCACCGATATATCGGCAATCTGGTCGGCATCAGCCTGGTATACTGATGGCGCTCGAACTCGCATGTAGAAGCGCATATCTTCTCCACCCTCGAGGAAGATTGCCGTATCTGGCATGATGGTCGTGTGGTTATCAGCAAAGAACAGCGTCGCAGTCCAGTTTTGTGGAACACCTGAGATGTTGAGTCCAAATGTATCAGCGACAAGGTCTTTTGGACCTGGGGTAGAATTGTTCATTGTCATGTTGTAGATGGTTTGCTCTCCAGGTTCGATGACGTGGTAGTAGGTTTCTCCATCTTGGAATTCAACATCGACCTGGCCGGTTAGTACGTGTGAATAACAAATAGTGAAGCGGTTATTGTTGGCCTCTTCGCCACACTTGTTGGTATCCGACCAAGCAAGGTGTGCACCACTACCTAAATCATTCGAGAATGCTGGAGGCATCCCTATGCTCGGCTGGCTGCCGGAATTCGGCCCGAGCTTATTGCTCGCCCACGAAGTCACTGGAACATTTTCCCATGGGTCAAGCGCAGTAAGGCCCGGTCCAGTCAAGTCGGTCGAGTTGAGGCGGGTGTAAACGATTTCTTCACCTGCGGTTGCGTTACCAGAATCAACCCATGCAATGTGAACATTGTTTTGGTCATCGGTGAGAAGTGCAGGGAAAACTGAATTTCCACCGAACGGTCGGTTTCCTGGTAGGCCACCGTTTCCTTCAACATTGGAGATTGGCGTGTCCTGAATCTTCTTGATAGCGTACGTGGATAGTCCTTGGTCAGCACCGTCCCATGCACCAGCGCCTTGCAGACGGAGTTTGGTGTAGAACACTTCGTAGTTCACGCCTTTCTCAAATCCGTAGTTACGGCCATCCATCCAAGCGATGTGTGTGTTGCCTTGCATGTCAACCCCAATCGATGGGTGGAACGAGTATGCATC
>JAQXFL010000031.1 GCA_029250345.1 Candidatus Poseidoniaceae archaeon | reverse complement strand
CTTCGTCCTTTTTTTTCTTACTCTATGGTTCCGAGCGAACCCTTTCAAGTGATTAGTCTATCAGGTACCTGTTACTCATGTCGAATACCTCAGAAATCCCCCTTACAAAGTGCGTTGTTTTCGATTGTGATGGTGTCCTTGTAGACGCCGTGAGTTCGTGGAGAACCCTGCATGACCATTTTGGTACAGACAACTCTCTGCATCTCCAACGCTTCATCCGTGGAGAAATCACCGATGTCGAATTTATGCGATCGGACATCCAAATGTGGAAAGCTGTCCAAGACCCAATCTATCGTGATGAACTGTTTCGAGCTTATTCCGGTGTGAAACTTATGGATGGAGCACGCGAAGTCGTTGAAGAATTACAGTCGAACGGTGTATTCGTAGCAATTGTCAGTGCCGGTGTAGATTTATTTGTCTCCTCGATTGCTGCAATGCTCAAAGTTGACGATTGGATTGCAAATGGATTTGTTTTCAATGAGGACGATTCACTATCAGACGAGGGAGTATGTCGACTTCATGCAACTGGAAAGGGGGATGTCATCCATCGCTTATTGCAGATGAATGACTTAGATGTTGAAGCATGTGTTTCAGTTGGAGACTCTGAAATGGATTTATCGATGCACGTCGATGGAAGCAGGTTCATCGGGTTTAATCCTACACGCGATTCTTCCATTGCAGCATTCAACGATGCGGACATCGATGTAGTTCATGGGAAGGATTTGCGTGCAATACTTCCGTTCCTGCGCTTGCAATAATCAGGCAAACGGTATTGCTGTTGTTGCGTGACTCTTCAGATTCACAATGGTGAGCATACAAGGTTTCGGTTGGAATCCCAGCATTCTTTGGTAGGATGTTTGGTCTTGCCAAGTACTCGAACAAATGAGCGTCGTACCCTTGTAATCAATGCAAGCATGACCATGCACGTGTCCAGTTACAAATATGTCAGGTACTTCACGAATTACGAGCCCATCTTCTGGTTCGGGAGAAAGTGGAGTTTTCCCACCCCATTGGGGGGCTAAGTGCCGGCGTCTGAGCATTTGTCGCATAGCTTCCACAGGGTCTGCGTATGTAACCGTCCGAAGACCTGCCACAAAATCGTCAATTGACTTGCCGTGATAGGATAAGAGGCGAACACCATGGAGCGAGAAATCACACGGGTTACCTACGAAGGTCGTGGAATTGTAATCCTGCTGGATGTCTTTTTCGAATGTAGGCTGAGGCTCAGCAGGTCGAACTGCATCGTGGTTCCCAGGAAGCATGACACATTCCACCCATTCCGGTAATAATTCCAATAATCGAGCAAATTCAGTGTATTGGCCAAACAGGTCGGGAATCGATAATTCACTGTCTTGGCCCGGATAAATACCGACTCCATCGACACAATCTCCAGACAGTATCAGATATTTGATCGTCTTTGCTAACGGGTCGGTATGAAACCATCGAACCATTTTATGCCATTGCGCCTCGAGAAATGTCTTCGAGCCAACATGTATGTCCGAGAGGAATGCCACACTAACACCGTGCTCTGCTGCGGCCTTCTTGTGGCTTGCTTCCATCGGGAAGTGTAAGTCATCCACATAGAACATATCTCCTGTTTGACTGAACGTTCCCGAAACACCAAGGACATCGTCAGGCATGAGTCCCGCCTCCAATATCTGTTCTTGGGCTCGATCCCTGTCGTCACCCTTTCTCTTGGTAAGTAGGCAGGTGAGTTCTCCGGTTTCATCTTCAAGATTCCACATGAGGTGGCCGTTTTTTGTGTAGCGAGGTTCATTCACCAATCCAATCGCTACTGCTTTGTTTTCATATCCTTGATAACGACTGCTTTCGGCATGGAGTCTTGAGATTTCAGTAGGAGTCCGAGGTAATCTTGAATTTTGAATGATCATTTTGCGTATACTTTGCAAACGGTCTCCAAAGCACGATGTAATATCTGCCATTTTTCCTTCTGTTACACTGTTGCCAGTGATGTCATAATGTACCAAAATATCGGAAGGAGCATCCGATGCATGTTCGCTAAAGTCGGAGGTGTTCCAGTCTGGCAAGTTATTACGGAATCGAATGTCGAGTGGTTCTGGTGCTTTTATTGGAGCAATGGTGCGACCGAGTTCAGCAGCAGGCTGCTTCACAACAGATGGGGTGACCACTGGAGTTTGCAGTGGCTGCAGTGCGCTCTTTTTCCCATTCCATACTTCAAGCATTGATTCCAAGATGTCTTGAGTGAGGTATCCCTTGCTGAATCCGACGATGGATGCACAATCGAGTACGCCTTTGAGGTCATCGAGTTCAAGAAGCCTTGAACGAACTGATGCCGCAGGGAGAATCCCACGGGTGCGTAGCAGACCCGTCATCTCCTCCTCGGTGGCACCCATGATACGAGGTGACGCATTCAGTGCAAAAGCACATCGGCTGGTCTGGTTGAGAATAGGTAGCGTCTAGTCCCATTCGACTTGAGTGTCAAGCGTCGTTTCTTCGGCTGGTACGGCTTCTCCGTCCCAAGCATCATCTTGCCAGGGTGCAGATTCGCGTGCCGCTTCTTCTCGTTTTTGACGTTCCAATTCAAATTGTACTTTGTTCGCTTCTTCATCAGCCAACAGCCTTAGCTCTTCTTTACGCTGTTCTTCAGCCATCGTCATTGCTTCATCCCATCTTTTGATGGTTGAGTTGAGTGCGAAATGAACGAAACCGATTTTGTTTTCTGCACGGTTTCCTCCAATCTGAGTTGATTCTGCATTTGCCCAATACCGAGAGGCTATACCGACGTAAACCAGTCCAACTTTCTTGTTTGACCCGTCGTTCTTCGGTCCAGCAATACCCGTGATTGAGATGGCAATGTCTGCATTGGCGTTCTTGAGGGCGCCTTGAGCCATTTGTATGGCGACTTCAGCAGATACTGCACCCTTCTTTTCCAAGGATGCTGGTTTGACACCGAGTTCACGGATTTTTGCATCGTTCGAATAGGTGACCCATCCTTGATTGTACCAATTTGACGCACCAGCAATATCGGTGAATGCACTCGAAAGCAAGCCTCCAGTACATGATTCTGCAACGGTGATGGTGTGCCCACCTTCCTTAATACGCCGAACAAGGCGAGCCGCAGCGGCTTGAACGTCTTCATCCATGCAATTCAATCGCACAGTTCACCCGCTTTGAGGTTAACGCCTGCATCAATGCCTTCAATAACACCTTCTTACAGGAACGGTTGGGTCTGTGGTCTAGTGGTTATGACACCGCCCTTACACGGCGTTGATCGAGGCTTCAAATCCCTCCAGACCCACTACCAAAGGTAAGAACGAATATCCCCTTCAGCGTTCGCAATCACCTTGGTGATTCCAGACTGGCGTCGGAACTCTAACGCCTGTTGTTCAGTTCCATCGACGAGTATGAGGTGAACTGCTCTTTGCCATAGGCCGGGGAGGGGTGTTGAGCCTCTGTGATCGACAGCAACTAAGATGTCATCCAACTCTGTGAACATCAGCAGCGGTGTTGAGTTTTCGATATCTTTGGCATCGAGAAGCAGCCACCGTGCCCCATGCATCGACGCTCGTACATCGTCTCCCAAATCACGCGGCGTTACGATTCGTATGCCTATCCCTCCATGGTGTAGCGCAGCATTGCCATGACCCCGCCAAGCCCCATCAACTGCTGTCCGCCGTCATGGTCTATTGAGCATTGTACCATCTCTGCGCCAATGTCAGCGAGCCCTTTGGTCCATTCCAACCATGTCTTGCCGGCAATTCGATCGGTTTCAGAGCGTAGCAAGTCTGCTGAAATCAATAGGGTTTCAATTGCCCCTTCCTCCATGGCTCGAACAAGTGCGTCTTCACCATAAGCGACTGCTCCACCAGTTGACAGGCGCTTCCACGCCTCCTCAATGAGAGCGATTTCTTTGGAAATTGCGTATTCGCTCAAAAGATTACCAGCGAGGCCTTCGCGAAGAACTTCGTTGGCACCTGCTCGTCCACCCATTGATGTTGCTATTGACTTCATGATTCGAGTTTCTCCCGTTGCTTTCAGGTCCGATAGTAAGGCATCTCTTGCATGTCCAGGTCCACAGACAATCAGTGGAGTTTCGCTGCCAAGAGTATCCACGAGTGCCTTGATGACGTTCGAACGGAACGTGCTAGCAATACTCTCCGAGTGACGGATTTCACCCCGTTTTCCACCGCCTCGCATTGTCCAAGTTGCTCCTTCGCGTAGTCCACGCGCAGTGACGTGAAAGATTACCACTTCATCGGTTTCGACAACAGCCAACACCACTTGAGATTGGCCTGACGCTTTTTCCGATTGCAACAAGAGTTCGAGGTCTGCTGGAGTGAATACATTGTGCGATGAAATTTCGACTTCATCCCGAACCTCAACCAGATGTGTATGATGCATGCCAATGTCAAAGTGCGCTTCTTCGATGGTGCCATGAACTCGAAGATGCTCACTAAATGTTTGGTATTCGGTGGTTTCAACACGTAGCCGAATCCACATTTTCTTTCGTTCAGCAGATTTTGCACGTCCGCCTTCCTCTCCACCGGTTGTTTGGTCACGGCGTTCACCGAGCATGGCGAATTGCATACCCTTTCGAGTCATCCGTGCGAGAGCCCATAAGTCATCTTCTGTCTCCAAACGGAGACGCCAAACTTGTGGTTCACGCTTCAAGATTTTCATTCACTTCACCCAAATACGCCGGTGAGTTTTCCATTTTCATCCATGTCCATGTCAAGTGCAGCCGGTCGCTTCGGAAGACCGGGCATCGTCATCATGTTACCAAGAACAGCAACGATGAACCCTGCTCCAGCATTCAATCTGAACTCGCGCACAGGGAGTGTAAATCCAACGGGTGCTCCAAGTTGACCTGGGTCATGGGAGAACGAATACTGGGTTTTGGCCATGCATACGGGCAAGTGCCCATATCCCCATGATTGCAATTTGCTCAATTGCTTCATTGCCGCACTGCTGACGTCAATTCCATCTGCTTTGTAGATGCGCTTTGCAATTGATTCCATTTTCTCCAATACCGGCGCATCGGCAGTAAAGAGCGGTGTGAAAGGTCGACCGTTTGCAACATGGTCGTGTACTGCAGCAACGACGGCTTTTGCCAGTTGTTCACCACCTTTTCCACCGTTTGCATGTACTTCAGTAAGCGTCACGTCTGCTGCCCCGCTCTTTCGAGCTGCAGTGCGAAGCGCATCGAGTTCAGCATCTGTATCTGAGGCAAATCTGTTGATGGATACGATGACAGGCATTCCAAAACCAGCCATGTTCTTGATGTGGCGGTCAAGATTCCCCTGAGCTCCTCGCATCACCGCCTCTACATCTTCAGTTTCCAATTCTTCCTTTGTTGGGCGATAACCCCCACGGCTGCCAAATGCTCCACCATGGAGTTTCATGGAACGAACTGTGACGTTCATAACCACACAGTCCGGCGACTTTCCAGAATTTGCCGCTTTGATGTGCATGAATTTTTCAGCACCCATATCTGAACCAAAGCCAGCTTCGGTTACGACGATATCAGCTGCTCCTAATGCAAGGCGGTCAGCGATAATGCTCGAATTTCCGTGAGCGATGTTTGCAAACGGACCGCCGTGAATAAAGGCAGGATTTCCTTCAAGCGTTTGAACTAAGTTTGGTAAAAAGGCGTTGCGTAGCAGCAACGCCATCGAACCCGCAGCACCAATATCTTCTGCTTTGACGGGGTTTCCACTGATTGATTGACCAACCACAATCTCGCCGATTCGCTTTCTCAAGTCAGCGTAATCATTCGCTAGTACCAAGATCGCCATCACCTCGCTCGCAGCAGTAATGTCAAATCGGTCTTGCCTCGGGTTTCCATTTGCAGGACCTCCGAGTCCGATGACGATGTTGCGCAGTGAACGGTCGTTCATGTCGATGACACGTGGCCAAAACACTCGAGTTGGGTCCAACTGTGATTCATTGCCTTGCTTGATGTGGTTGTCAAGAAGGGCAGAGAGGAGATTGTGTGCAGAAGTTACTGCGTGAAGGTCGCCAGTGAAATGCAAGTTAATGTCTTCCATTGGAATGACTTGTGAATGGCCTCCGCCAGCAGCGCCACCTTTGATTCCAAAGACTGGTCCCATCGAAGGCTCTCGGATGACGCATGTGGCGCTCTGTCCAATTGCACACAGCGCTTGCGTAAGTCCGATTGTTGTAACAGTCTTTCCTTCTCCAAACGGTGTTGGATTCACTGAAGTAACCAGTACAAGGCTACCTTGGGGTTTCGAAAAGCGTTGGCTGAGGGCATCCCAGGTTATTTTTGCCATGCCTCTGCCCATTGGCATCAATTCGTGTGATGAAATGCCAAGTTTCCACGCAATCGTTTCAATTGGTTCGAGGGTTGCTTCACGTGCGATATCCAAATCACTTGCCATGAGCATGTATGCGGTTCGATATGGCTTTGAAACCCTCGGGTCATGTGCGGTCAGAAACGACTGTTTCTACACCCGGCTAACTGCGCCGATTGACTCACTCGTCTTTCATTTCACCAAGGTAGGCCGGCAATTCAATTCCAGCCATCTTAGCAACATCGTGAACAGGTGGTAGACTTTGCATGAGCGAAGAGATGAAGTTCGATGTTGAGCCACCTTCTCCATTGTTTCCACCGTTGCCAGAATCCCAGACAGTAATCTTGTCGATCTTGAGGTTTGAAATTGCTTCAGTTTGTCGAGAGACCAGTTCTTCAATCTTCTCAACCATGAGCAAAGTTGCAGCAGCCTTGGTGTCTCCACCTGCGCTTGCAACCAGTGACTTGTAACCAGCAGCCTTTGCTTCGAGGACGGCTTGTTGTCCAACTGCTTCAGCTTGGTAGCGGGCAAGGATTGCGTCTGCTTGACCTTGTGCGATACGGCGCTGGCGTTCAGCCTCGGCATCAGCAGAAATCTCGATTTGTTCCTTAGCGACTTTCTCACGTGCAATGTCTGCAGCACGAAGACGCTCGCTCTCAAGTGAATACTGTGCCTTTTCAATCTCTTCTTGAGCACGGCGTTGAGCAACTTCAGCACGTTGGCGTGCTTCAGCTTCTTTCTCTGCAAGTGTTGCATTTGAGATGGCGATAGCAGCACGGCTCAGGTTTTCACCTTCAATAGCGTTTTTCTCTTGCTCCTGGACGAAAACTCTCTGAAGACTGATTGCGGATGCCTTACCTTGTTCGGTAGCGGACTTTGCCTCTTGGACAGAGATTTCTTCCGCCATGATGGCGTTTGCTTGTCCAGTCTTTGTTTCAGATTGCTTCTTTTGAACTTCGATGATACGGTTTCGGTCTGCTTCAGCAACCCGGATTTGTCCCA
>JAQXFL010000189.1 GCA_029250345.1 Candidatus Poseidoniaceae archaeon | reverse complement strand
ACACCGGTTTTACTCTACAGATGGCCACAACTCCTTCGCCACTTGTTGGTGCTGATGGTTGCGCTTTACCTGACCCGAATTCTCTTCATGAAACCGTGCCAATCGAACTCATACGCATTGGAGACTCCATCGAAATTCGAAGTGGTGAACTGATTCCAGCTGATGGAGTCATCATCGAAGGCCACGGGTCACTCGACAAAGCACCTCTCACCGGCGAGTCGGTTCCAGTCGAAGTTTCGGATGGGGATGCAATACAGGCCGGATTGATTTTAGCCCGAGGTCCTGTTGTTGTACGGGTTACTGCGGTTGGTGACGACACGCGCCTCTCTGGTCTCATCGATGCCGTTCATACGTTCCGTGAAGACCCGCCTCGATTGCAAAGCAGTATCGAATTATTCACCGCAATATGGGTGCCAATTGTTCTTCTTGGTGCCGTTGCCATTTGGTATTTCATGTTCCCTGAGAACTGGAAAGTCATACTGTTGATTTGGGTTGTAGCCTGTCCATGTGCTTTGCTTTTGGCGACCCCTGTCCCTCACGCAGCAGCCCTTTCCCGTTCGGCACATTTCGGGGCTATCGCTCGCGGTGGCGATGTTATCGAACGTCTCTCTCGCGTGAACCATGTACTCCTCGATAAAACCGGGACACTGACCTCTGGAAAACCCCGGTTAGGCGAAGTCATCATGGCGAAAGGTAAGCAACGCTCTGCCGCACTCAAACTCGCTGGTGGGCTTGAAGCACGCTCCTCGCATCCTTACGCATTATCAGTAATGGAATACCTCGATGAGCAAAAAATTGTTCCAACTCAGGTAACAGCGATATCTGATATTGAGGCGGGCGTTCGTGGGATGGTTGCTGGGAAAGAAGTCATGTTCATTCGTTTTGACCGTGCAGCATCGCTTGATGTGGTCGTACCCTCTGATTTACAATCAGCATATTCGGCAACCGAGGCTAAAGGCCATGGTGCAAGTTTACTCGTGCGTGGTGGCGAAGGAATTGCTCTGGTGACCTTTATTCACGATGATACACATGAAGGCAGTAAAGAATTGATTTCTTCACTCACCGCTCGTTCTATCAATGTCGAAATCCTATCCGGTGATCATCAATCGGCAGTCTCTGCTTTTGCGAAGAGTGTTGGATTGCCAGAGTCTGCTGCACACGGTGGATTTTCTCCTGAGCAGAAGGTTGACTGGGTAAAGAACCGTTCAAAGACCCACATCACAATGATGGTCGGTGACGGATTCAACGATGCTGCAGCATTGGCATTAGCAGATGTCGGTGTTGCTGTTGGTACCGGTGAAACGGTCAATTTGGAAGCAGCGGATGTTTTGATACCGAGCGATAATCCACTCATGCTTACTGACTTGGTTGACTTGGCGCGAAGTGCCCAACGTATTCTCATAGGGAATCTCTTAATCACGGTTGGAATCACTCTTTCTCTTGTTGCGGCGGTCATTATGCAATTGTACGACGAGTTGTGGGTCGGGGTACTTATTCACGAGGCGTCGGTTATTCTCGTCATCTTGAACGGTGCACGGCTCGCTGGTGGTGAAGGTGCGATAACACTGCTGAAATCGATACTCAAGTCGCTTTGGTTCGATACAAAGGAAGCATTCCAACTTCTCAAGCAGCGTTACCTGCCCCAGTGAACAGACCTTTCCACCTCTTCACGCGGCATCTTCAAACCTTAGAAGCATCTCTCAGTCAACGGTGAGAAGATGGCACGAGTTCGAGCAGACCCAGTGACGACCGCGCTTGCCCATCCGACTCGAAGGGCGCTGTACATCTGCCTTGCATCGGTAGAAGAGATGAGTACCGTTCAACTTCAAGCCGAAGTTCATGTTGAGCGATACAACCTCTATCACCACTTGAAAAAACTCGCATCGCTCGGACTTATTGAGAATCACCGAGATGTTGGACGTGCTCGATGGTGGAAGAAATCAACGCATGTTGATTTGCCTGAGATGCTTACAACCCGGCCCAATCCGATACCTCCTGTTTCCCAGCCAGCATCGACTCAAGTCTCAGCAGGTGACGTTGGCTCTCTCCCGTCTACACTTTCCGATGCTGTTTCCGCTGGTGGTGAGATCCATATCCTGCAATTGGAAGGGTCACGTGACCAAGTCGGGGCCAAGAGAGTGTTGGAAATTCTAGCACAAGAGCATGGAATCGAACTTAACCTGCCGTGGAATTTTCTTCCAGCGAGCATTGCTTTGATTGCCAAGAAAAAGTAATTCCATCACAGAGAAGCAAACACCTCAAGAACAGAGAACAGGAGCGATGTATATGGGCGAAGAACTGACTGTAGAATCACGCATCTCACCTCCCGCACTCTCTTGTCCAAAGTGCAACGGCTTGCTCCCAAACGAATTAGGGGAACTCACCTGTAAGCTCTGCAACGCACGCGTTCGGGTCGATCATCCCGTTACTCGTAAAAAATGGAGCGAAGAAAAACTCGGATGCCCAGAATGTGGAAAAGTACTCGTGGCAGGCGTAAACAAAAGACCTGCGAATCTTCAATGCGCATCCTGCTCAACTCACTTCACACTCACTCCACACACCCCTCGGGTCGAGATCGCATGCCCGGGATGCGATCGCCAGCTTCGTATGAAGCGCCGCCCTGGTGAACGTCAAATCGAATGCCCTGCATGCTCAAAGAGTTTCAAAGTCACCTTTTGATTCACTTTTTTCATAGGCCTATCAAATGAATTCTTTGAATGTTCATTCTTGTGTTCCGTAGTTGAATAATAATTGTGAAGTTGGCGATTATTAGTTTTGATTAAATAGTTAATAGTGAACCGCACGGCATGAACAACAACCGTATGAGAGTCGTTTTCGTAAGCCTAATCATGATTTTTACCAGCCTTGCTGGATGTCTTGGCGATGATGGAGCAATCACGATTGAAGATGGCACTGACAACATGAATGACGGCAACAATTCGACCGTAGTTGGCATGCTAGGGACCGTCATGGTCTCCACCTACCACATCGGTGAACTCGTGAAAGGAATCGCCGGTGAACATGTAGAGATGGAGTACATGAGTCTTGACAACATTCCTGTCCACGACTACGAACCATCTGCTTCGGATCTTATCCGTCTACAGAATGCTGATGTGTTCTTTTACCACGGTTTGGGACTCGAACCTTGGGTCGACGAAACTCTCGACTCCCTTGGTAGCGATGCTCCAACTTCCATTCAAGTTCACACCATGCCAGAGGGCCTCAGCACTCTTGACTACGAATCCCTACTTACCTCGGACCTGTGCAAGACTCTCGTCGCAGGACCGTTCGAAATGGTTGAACTCGTAGATGAAGAAGAGCACGCTGAAGATGTGGAAATTCACGCAGAATTCACCGCTTTCAACATCTCTTTCGCTGAGGAAGAGCATGACGATCATGCAGATGATGACCATGCAGATGATGACCATGCAGATGACGATGATCATGCAGATGACGATGATCATGCTGATGGCCATGATGAACACGAAGGCCACAGCCACCTTGAAGCTGAAAAGACCATTGCCAATCCTGCCGGATGTCCAGCAGACACCATGGTCTCAATCTTCCATCTCGAAGAGGGAGAATACGTTATTGAGTTCGACGGGGAAAGCCCGGAACATTTCGCAATGACTGCTCTCAAGATGCTTGGCGGTCACGCTCACCACGACCATGGTGACCATGGTGATGAACACGGTGATGAGCATGGCGTTTGTCATGATATGTCCGACCATACCAACAACGACATCGACAACAAAGCAGATTGCGAAGCAGGCGGCTTCATCTGGATGGAAGAAGACGACCACGATGCTCACGATGGCGACTACTGCCACGACACAACAACTCACCAAAACACAAACCACACTTCTGAGGCAGACTGTGAAGCAGCAGGCCACATGTGGATGGAAGAAGATGGACATGATGACCACGACGACCCGTGTGATTCTCATGCAGACGACCACGATGATGACCATGATGCTCACGATGACGACCACGATGCTCACG
>JAQXFL010000188.1 GCA_029250345.1 Candidatus Poseidoniaceae archaeon | reverse complement strand
CCAGAATGTGAAGCGCCTGTATCGATTTACAGAAATGAGAAGGGTGCACTTGTGGTCCCTTGCCCAACTGCAGGATGTTCAAAATCAAATGCGGTGGGTACAGAATGCTCATCATGCTCAACCGCCACACCAACCCGATACGACTGTCCAGCGTGTGGAATGAATGCTCCCGCACTTGACTTTTTGACAGATGTGGAGGCTTGGTAATGAATATAAAGAACATTCGAATGCAATTTCCGACGCTCAGGCAGGAAGCGGCTCCGGCATATCTCGACAACGCATGCGTCACACTGAAGCCAGATGGTGTCGTTAAAGCAATCAATGACTATTACACTAAAACCCCAGGTTGCGGGGGAAGATCGGTACATCGTTATGGGACGGCTGTGTCAAGAGCAACAAGCGACGCAAGAATCAAACTTCAAAAATTCTTGAACGCAGAGTCAGCAAATGAGGTCGTTTTTACAAGAAACGCCACACATTCACTCAACCAGGTAGCTCATGGAATGAAATGGGAAGCCGGCGATGTCGTGCTTACTACTGATAGAGAACACAACTCAAACCTTGTACCGTGGTTGCAACTTGAAAAAGAACAAGGTATTGACCATCGTGTGGTTGCTTCACATGCAGACAATACGTTTGACATCGAGGCATTTGAAAAGGCATGTTCAGATGCAGGAGAACGACTCAAGATGGTTTCCATGAGCCAAGTTGGCAATTTAGATGGTGTACAAATACCAATCAAAGAAATCGCCCGAATAGCACACGACCATGGAGCATTGGTCTGTGTTGACGGAGCACAGTCAACTCCACACATGAAGGTCGATGTTCAAGATTTGGATGTCGATTTCATGGCTTTCTCCGTCCACAAAATGTGTGGACCATCTGGAATGGGCGGGTTATGGGGTCGCTACGACCTCCTTGATAATCTACGGACGATTCAATCCGGTGGCCAAACAGTTTCATCTTCAACGTATGATTCCGTTGACTGGGCCAAGCCACCAGCACGGTTTGAAGGTGGATTAGGTAACTTTTCCGGAATCATGGCGACAGGTGCTGCAATTGACTTTCTGTCCCAATACAACATGAACGACATTCATGCTCATGAGGTAAAACTCAACAGAATTATGACGAACGGCATCAAAGATTTACCAGGCGTCGAAATCATTGGCCCAACCGATCCGAAGCAACGCGGCGGCATATGTTCAATTTTGCTTGATGAACTACCTGCGCATGATATTGCGATTCTTCTCGATGAAGCAGCAGGAGTTATGGTACGCAGCGGACAACATTGCGTTCATTCTTGGTTTAATGCTAGAGGACACTCAAACGGGTCGCTAAGAGCCTCCGCCTACATGTACAATACCGAAGAAGAGGCGAACTTGTTTGCCGAGACTTTTTCAGAGGCCGTACATGCATTCTCTGCACAGTGAGGTGTTCGAATGGAGAGCTCGGAGCAAGATAACGACATCCACCTATCAGAAGAGAGCGGTTTTCCATCTCAGGTCTCAAACGACGCTACGGAAGAGAATCTAGCATCCGTTCAAAAGTTTGTTGCGGTTTGTGTGACTGTCCTCATGATTTGCTCAATGATTTACATAGGCACGATTCTCTTCGGTGGGGACGGGTTCGTCACATATCGTCCGGGTGACCAAGCACTTGATTCCCAAGAAATATATTTTGACCTCATCGATTTTGACGGGATTAAACTCAACGGAAATGGCGTCACAGTCTGTATTGTAGATTCAGGCATCATGCCAGAACACGTAGACCTTGAAGGTGCAGACATCACCATGTGGAAGGATTTTGTTCAAAACCGAGCGAAGCCATACGACGACCACGGTCACGGTACAAGCATGGCGGGTATTCTCATTGCAGATGGGTGGATGAAAGGAATTGCACCGAAGGTCGACCTCTTGGTCGCAAAAGCACTCTCTGAAGATGGCACAGGTGACGATGGAGTCGTCGCTGAAGCCATTGATTGGTGTGTTGACAACGGCGCTGACATCATCTCTCTCTCGCTCGGCGGTGCACCAGACATCCTACCCCTCAACATCGGCTCTGGCAGAGGTTCAGACGATGCATCCGCAGATGCAATCGACCAGGGTGTGTTCGTAATTGCTGCTGCAGGAAACGACGGTGGCGACGAAGACGACGGCGATGTGTCAAGCCCTTGCAGTGAAAGACTGGTCATTTGTGTCGGTGGGGTCAAGCAAAACGGTGAGCATTGGAGCGGTTCATCAACCGGCGACAACAACGGTCGTGCATTCCCTTTCATGCTACCTCGTGCAGACCCGCATCAGAAACCAGAACTCGTTGCTCCAGCACAAAAAGTACCGGTCATCAACTACGAGGGGTCATGGTCATTGGTCGATGGAACCAGTGCTGCTACGGTCTATGTGACCGGTGCAATAGCCCTCCTCATCCAAGAGAATCCAGAACTTGCCGAACCAACTTCTTCGAGCAATTCAGAACAGGTAAAAGAATGGATTCAGCAATCGGTACAACCTGAAGAGGGGCAGACGGGCCACGATGATGACTATGGGTATGGATTATTGAAAATACAAGCTTTACTCGATCAAGCGGGTGAGTGAGCCTACTTCTTGGTCAGTGCAACGAGCGTTCCGCCAAACAGTGGCATGAAAGCAATATGATGTGTTTCGTTGGCAGATTGGATGAACTCCATCCACTGGTTGAAACCATCGACAAGTTTCATTCCCTCAATGTCGGATTCTTCGACGTCACCGAGAGGCATGTCGGGTTCGACGGTAAACAAAACCCCACCTGTTGAAAGGAACGGTAGCAGTGACTCAACATGCCGTGCTCTCTGTTCAGATGAACCGTCAACAATGATTGCATCATGACTCCTATCGAGGGGTGGTGAGCCTATTTCGACACCGGTTGATGAAGCAGCGAACCAAGCGTTCGATTCACCAACCAAGACATCGAGATTGCCAACTACAATTTTGGTGTAGGGTTCCGCATCATGACGAAGCATCAAGCGTCGTAGAATGACTGCAAACTTGGCCCCGTCTTCGACCAACTGGTACTGTACAGGATGCTTATTATCAACTGCAAACATATCGTATATCCAAGCACTGCGATGCCCTATGCCTGCTCCGACTTCGAGAATTGATTGCGGTTGTAATCTCCCCAATGCATCACGAAGTCTTCGCAGAATCGAAATTGACCATGTTTTCAACCCCATGTGTTGCAATTGAACACCGATGTTCGTAGCAATCTCCGGCTCGTCACGTGAACGTGTTGAATCTGGAGAGAGGAGATGGGCTAAGACACCGTCTTTTCCAATCGCACTTTGGACTCCATCATCCCCGGCCATGTATTCTCCTCCCGGCGAAACTCCTTCAAGACTTGGTTTCTTACAGCCGATGACTTCAAGCATGAGGGGTATGGCGCATAGACAGGGATGTCCATGGACGAGCGAGCGGAAGAAGACGGTTTCATCGGAGAAGATGACGCTGAGTTCCTTGAAGAGGACGAAGTTCTTCTTGAAAATGCAGTGCTTTGCCCGACATGCAATGAAATGACAGGTCATCTCATCCTCAACGAAAAACCAAAGGGCAGCGGTGCAGACTACCTCCTCCAATGTGAAGAGTGCAGCAAAGTCCACAAGGTCCACATCAGACCACCACCTGTTGTCAAGATTCCATTTGTCCTCACTGAAGGTCCGTCTTCAATGACCCGAATAATTGAGATTGATTCAGATGAAGTGCTCGAAAGGGAAGATGTCTTTCAAGAAGAAGATAAACTCTGGTCAATCAATCAAATTGAACACAAAGACGGACGGCTGCTCAAATACTGCTTAGCCAGCGATATTGCACGAGCATCGGCATTGCGTTGCGACATGGTTCGCGTCAAACTCACTATGACCCGTGGTGAAGATTCAAGTGCAGATGTCTTGGTCGTACCTGCTGAAACGACCTACACGGCCGGACACCTCATCGACTTGGACGACCAAACATGGCGTATTCGAGCAATCCATACTGGCCGGGGTCGAACGCTTCGAGGTACAGTTGAAGCACCGGACATCAAGAGAATGTATCTGCATGAACCTCCAAACCCTGAATATTTCGCACCACGCACACCTCGTGAAAGGCGTCAAGCATGGAAAGAAGGAAAACTTGGATTCAATCCAAACCCAATTCTGCCAAAGGAGATTGTCAAAAAGGGTGTCACTCCGAGCAACAAGCGCAAGCAGAAAAAGCCTCGTAGATAATCAAGGCCTGTTCGTCCAAGGCATGAGGAATGCTTTGGCGTATTGTGTCCCTAGCGTCGGGTTTTCCTGTAGTCGGCGAATACTGTATTCATACCACTTCTCACCATAAGGCACGTACACTCTCGTGCGATGGCCTGCCTTTGCAAGTTTTCTCCGCAAAGGACCTCGCACACCCAGAAGCATTTGGAACTCATACCCCGGACCCTTCGCATCACGTTGAGGACCGGCGTTGCTTCTCGGATCAGGGATGTTCGGACCCATATCGTACGCTTCAAGTGCTGATTTGGCGTATTCGATTACCGGAATATCGTGGCTGGCTATGGAACAGTACGAGCCAGCTGCGAGCATACGGTCAATGCACGCATTCGTGGAATCGACAATGTCTTGGTACGAAGTGAAGGCAATTTCCTCAGGCTCAAGGTAAATGCCCTTGCAAATTCGGTAATCAGCGTTCGGCCCAAGTTCAGTTTCAAGTTCGTTGATGTCGTCGAGGGTTCTGAAAAGACGACCTTGAAGAACGGTTCCAACGTTTGTAAGGCCACGTTTGTGTAAGTTGATAACCGCCTTAATCGTTGAAGTGGTCACACGATGGTCTTCCATATCTAAACGAACAAAGAGGTTGTGATTATGTGCGGTACGAACAATCTTTTCGATATTATCCATGCCTTTTTGTTCATCGATGAGCAAACCGAAAGCGGTAGGCTTGATGGATAAGTTGGCATCAAGATTATTTTCAGTTATCGCTTCGATGACCTTCATGTATTCATCAAGAAAAAACTGAGCTTCTTCGATTGAAGAAATCTCTTCACCGAGAACATCAACTGTGAAGCACGCATCTTCTTTGGACAACCGTTTCATGATCTCCACGGCATCATCGATATGCGGTCCAGCGACATAACGCCGTGAAACCCAGCCAACAAACCACCGAGGCATACGGATGGTCATGGCTACGATTGATTTGGAAATCCATCCGACCATACGCTCACCTTATTGTGTGTCAGTGTAGGAGACTCTTGAGGCTTACCTTCCGCAGTGCTCTCATTCAGATTCAAGCAGAGCACGAATGTTCTTTGAAGTAAGAAGCGGTGTGTGAAGTGTGGCCAGATGGTCGCGAATTGCTTGCCGCTGCCATCCTTTGAATGCCTTTTTATCCATTGAAAAGATAATTCTTCCGTTTGGGAAAGCGATTTGAGTCGAACGGAATGCTGCATCAATCGATTGCTTCCAATTACCACCTGGCAAATCTCCGTTGTCATTTGGTGGGGTGAACGGCAATGCATAGGTGGCTAACATGTGCCCTAAGTGG
>JAQXFL010000176.1 GCA_029250345.1 Candidatus Poseidoniaceae archaeon | reverse complement strand
CGTGCTTGCAAGTCTGCTTCAAGACTCGGGTCTCGACATGAAGGGCCAAGGGGGATATCCAATCCACAACTCATTTTTCCACCGGGGGGTGTCTCCCCGAGTTGACCATTCTGCTGTCGTTATATTATCTTCGCATTCCAACCGACCTTTTGAGGGCGTTTTGTCGACCTTTTGCGGAAAAACCGGCGAAGAAATTTCCTCCGGTGGACAATCTTCGCCTGAGTGTTATTTTTCCCTCTATGTATGACACGCGCACACGCAGGTAGGGTATGTTTCCGCGCACATGCGTCTCACCTAGATTTCCGGAAAACCTCACTTTGACCGAAAGACTTATCCGGTAAACCCCCCTTGGGTTAATCAATCCGGAACAGGTGAAGAACATGAGGGACCCAGAATTCGACAATCAAGATTCGTTGAAGCGGGCCCTCCGTCATCGCAGTTAATGCGACTGATCTGGGCTTGAGCAGCGGAGCTGCATATACGTCAAACGTTTGTGCAACCGCTGTTGCTTTAGAAACAGCATGGAGGTATGGTGTAGTGGATAGCATCAGGGATTTCGAATCCCTGGACCCCGGTTCGAGTCCGGGTACCTCCGCCTGTTTCTCTCAGAGGGGCATGGTGTAACGGATAGCATTGGAGATTGCGATTCTTCAGACCCGGGTTCGACTCCCGGTGCCCCTGCCATTCGCAACCATGGAGATGGTATACTCAAAACAAGGAAGTGAAAAGATGAATAAAAAAACAAACCAAAACCAAAACCAGAAACAGAATGAACACGGATGGGACGGCGACGTCCATCCTGATATCGAAGCCATCGACCATGATGCAAATCATGAGCCAATGGAGCAGCTGCTGAAGATTTTTTCAGCCTACAACCATCAACACAGAAAAGATGGGACGCCATGGAAGGTGTGGCCAGATTGGGAACTTGTTCTTACTTCGATGAACGATGCATTGCACTTTGAAGATGTGGAAAGAGATACGCCTGAAATCTGTGTTGAAAGACAACACTGGCTCAGTTTTATGGAATTCATTCATACAAATGAGGCAATCACTATTGACGGCTACACTGCTATTATTGATGGAAGGTTTGGGCATCAGTTCACCTTTGACATATGTCTCGAATACGAATATTGGGTCTCACCTAGAAGTCTCGTTGAGCATTATCAAAAGACCAATGCAGCAAGAACTGGACAGCTCGGGCCGCCGTGGAAGAGAAACACATTGCTGTTTTTCTCAAGGCATGAGATTGAACACTCACTTGAGGCATACTGGCAGTGCCCTGAACACGTACCCACTTTTGGTGGGCAATGGACAAGATACACGCACGGTAACAGGTTCTGTATTGAGAGACAGGAGGAAGAGACCTTCCCCCTTGCACTGCAAACGCTCATGCAACTTTGCATCGATGATACTGATATCTGGAGAATGATGTTTGAACAAGACCTCGCAGATATCGAGCACCATGAATTCATGGAAAGAGAATGGCCAGGTGGAAGACCTGATCAAGATTGGGAGTACCAATGAGGTGAGAATATGAAAAAGGAAAACAATGAAAATATAGACATAAATGCGATAATAGCGATGTTTGTTGCTTACATGCAACAGCAGATGGAATACACGGGAATGAAAATGGATGCTATGACTGAATGGCAAACTGAAGACTGTGGTTGCAGCGGTTGTGAGAAAAGAACTGTTGCAGTCCCGGAAGATGCTCAGCATTCCTTCGATGACGAGTTCTCAAAGGAGTGGTTGTAATGTTCGCTTGGAAACCGAATGCGAGCGCTCCCCTATGGGATGCTTCTGACCCTGGAGAACTTGAAGGCCCGTACTTCAGAGACATCAGCATTGAGCATGACAAGCAGCTTGGCCCTTCGTGTGTAGCGACCACGTTGGCGATGATTGCAAGAACGACGGGTGCGGATGTGGGCCCGGATGATTTCAAGAAAATCACCAACTCACAATCACCCCACTCTTGGTCCAATGCACTCAAACCCTACGGGATGCAATTGGCCTATTGCAACCATGATTTGAGAAGAATAGAGCATTACATCGAGGAACTTGTTGAACACAACGATTTGTTCTTTTTGTGCTTCTACTCAGAGAATCCTCCAAGTGACCCTGACGCAAAGGGCAAACTCTGCACTGCTCACATCGTCACCCTGCACAAGGACACCATCTACGACACTGCAAAGCATAATCATTCAGGTGGCGTCGTTGCTGCGCATGACTATGCAAGGCTTGAAAGACAGACCAAGAGAATCTTCAGAGTCGTTCCACTTGGCCATCCGAGGTGTGTATAATGAGCCAAAGTATGGCGAGGAAACTGACCCTCGAAGGATTTGGAATGTGCGTCACCTACGGTGAAGACAACCAGCTTGGCATCGGTTTGCCGATTGAGGTCGATAAGGACAGACCGCTGGTTATTGCTCATCCTGCAGCGGCTCAGCATTATCATGCGAGCATGAGTTTGTTTGAAGATGCAGGACACCCGTTTGTTCACGTTCTTGTAGACTTTGGACCGTGTTGTCCGGATGAGTGGCCGTATCATGCAGACACAGTCAATCACGCTGTCTACCAAAGATTGCACGACACATCTCAAGGATATCCAGTGTTCAGGAAAGTCTGCATCGATGTTCCGCATTGGCAGATTCATGTAGGTGGAGAAGCCTATGAGTTTCTCTCTAATGCCCCACCTGTCGATGTTTTGTATGTCGATTGGTTCTCTTGGATTGACGGATTCATCACCAGGGATGAGCATGCATTTGCAGATATGATGGCGCAATACGTCGCCAAAATTAGAGATGGAGGTCTTGTCATTGTTGACCACAAGCACAGAGAAATGGGCGAAGGCGGATGCAGATGGTTCAACCATGTTGGCAAAACATTCCCTGTCGGCCCGCATTCGTTTATGGAACAGGTATGCGATGTTGAATGGCTTGGTGAAAACGTCAATCATGAGATGCAAACATATGCTGCAACGGTGTACAAAGTTCACCACTCAGCAAACAGCCCACTCGGCCACACCGATTGGTTTGAGGAAATCAAACCGTGGTTTTGGAATACCGTGCCTGAAATGGGCTTGAGTCCGTCTCAAGTCCAGAGAATGTTGGACAATGAAACCGAGGAGAGCATTCACCCGAATGCGATTACTTGGGAGAATTGGCACGACACATGGTCGACGATTTACATGGACGGTAGGGAAGAAGGTTTGACGTTCAAAACTCCAGTTCCTCCGAGGTTTGCATGGCCGTATGAAGCGTATTCGAGTTACTTACAGTGGCTTATCAATCATCCCAAATGTCTGCAAAAAGAACTCAACAAGAGGTCATACAAACTTTCGGGAGAGAACTTCGTGCTCAATCTTGTGCATGGTGACTTGATTGAACTGGCCCCTGCGTTGTATACGAAACATGCAGCATTGGCTGTGAGGCATAAACTGACCCAACAGGTGAAAGCAAGATGTCCGTGGTGGATGCATCAAACCACGGTCCTACAAACCAGACATTCATGGGAGTCAAATCCGATTTCTGGACTTCAATGGTCGGGTGAGTCTGCAACACCGCATTTGGCGAAGCTCCTCATCAAGCATGCAAAGGCACAATCCTTTGCGCTTACCCACCACAACACGAGGTACTTTGAGTGCAGAGAAATTGTCACGGTAGCGTACGGAACTGCGACGGTTAGAGAAGTCATGGATGGAGTTGAAGCCTACTACTATGCATTAGGTTCCGATGCGCCAAGGCAACCGACAACCCTTGAGTTGACCGTAGTTTACATGGATGAAGACGAATATCTCGAACACAACCTTTCGCCAAGATGGAGAAGGAGGGATTCAAGTGAATAGCGACAGATACCTGCAATGTTATCTTGCAGTGGCGGATAACTGGCCGTTGAGTCTTGTTTCCATCCATTCTCAACATGGTGATCCTATGTACACCTCGATGCAGCTGTTCGACATCTACTTTCCAGACAAGAGTAGACAAGAATTTGTTGAATGGAGGTCGCACAGGAGATTCAACCAGTGGCAGGATGACATTTACTCGATGAGCGATGAAGCCTTCCAGTTCCACTGGCCGATGATTGCTGGAGCATTAGCAGAGGTTGATGCTCCGAGTTGATGATTTTCAAGCACACGACTGCCACTGGCCCAGAGAATGGGGACACGCACTTTGGCACGTGATTGCACAAAGTGGTGATGCTTGAATGGTGGTAGCCCGATTGGGACTCCCTTGGTGTACGGCGCACGCTGCGTAAGCAGAGGACCTGGTTCGATTCCAGGCAGGGGCTCACTCGTTGAGGCGAGCAATGAGTTGGTCTTTTGTTCCAGATTTCGCTAAACCTTTTTCGACGCATAGTTCTACCAATTCCGTCTTTTTCAAGCCCTCGAGATTCTTTCCAGTAGGTTTTGTGTCCATAGGCTCTGAAGTGTCTTTGGCCGTTTCAATCGGCGTGTCTTCACGTTCAGTTAGGTTTGAAGCGAGAGCCATCCATTCTTTTGTTTCGGCTTTCTTTTGTGCCCATTCCATTTGTTCTCGTTTCCTACTGTAAATGGCCCATGCATCGTCAGGCTCCAAAACACCGGTTTCGAGGTAATTTTCAAGAACACTCATGGTTTTGTCGACAGCTAGATTGAGGGCACTTATCTCTGCATCCAAGAGAGCCACATCATTGTCGATACTCTTCAATAATTTGTCGTGAGAATCTATGATACTCCTTCGAATATTGTTTGCTATATCTTTGTAATGTTTATCTCTTTTAAGTAAGAAATTCAGTTCGGTGAGAAGAAATTGAATCACATCAAAGTGTAAGTTATCCAGTGGTCTTGAAGCAAGAGTCATCGAGCGAGCAATTTCGTAAGCGATTTCTAGATAAGTAAAATTATTATTTTCCGAATCAACTTTGACTATAAATCCAAACACTTCAGGGTAAAATAAAATCTGTTGATCACCTATTTCATTGATTGGATTGAGTCGTTCGTTCATCACAAAAATAGAAATGTTTGAGTTTTTTGTAGAACGCGTCTCAAGAAGTTGTCCAATTGCAGTATCACCTTGGCTTCGGAATGAACTTTTGGGGTTGCTGCGGCCGCCTGTTTCGATATCACCGAGACCATAACTACTGGAGAATTTAACTTCAATAGCGAGGTTTTCCACCTTTTTCCCGTCACTAATAATTGCCAATACATCTCCGGTTTTGTTCGTATCATCATCATCGGATCCGGTGCCA
>JAQXFL010000117.1 GCA_029250345.1 Candidatus Poseidoniaceae archaeon | reverse complement strand
AACGCCGGTGTTTCGGGTCCAAACGTTCGAGCAGCAGGCGTCAACTACGACGTTCGCTGGGCTCACCCATACTCTGTCTACGATGAAATCGATTGGGAGCCAGCCGTTGAAAAGCCAACTTCGGTCAAGGGAGCAGACTGTTACGACCGTTACCGTGTCCGAATGGAAGAAATGCGTCAATCGTGCCGTATGGTTCTGGATGCTCTCAACAAGATTCCTGGCGGAAAGAACACCAACTACGCCAACGGTGACGAGATGATCTACACCAAGGCCCCAACTCGCGCTCCTGAAGGCGCTACAGGTTTCAGTAACTACGAATGTACCCGTGGTGCATCGCAGTTCTACATCCAAGGCGGTGGCGAAGGGCGTGGAAAGAATCCGTACCGTGTATCGATTCGTTCACCGATGTTCATCACTATTCCTTACGTCGCAAAGACGATGATTGGTTACAAGATTGCTGATATTCCTGCAATTATGGGTAGTTTCGACCCGTGCATTGGAGAGACTGACCGCTGAGGTGATTGACCATGGATGACATCTACGATTTACGCAGTATCTTTCTGGGAGAAGACAGTATTGTCTCTTCTCTAATTACATCGGCTCTTGAAGGCACTCCACTTGAAGAAAGTTCAGGAGATTTGGCTTTCTTAGCGGGTACTTTTGCCGTTGTGAACATCGTCTTCTTGATGCTGTTCTTCAGCCAATTCGCAATACTGTGGATTGAACGAAAGGCAGTCGCTCGTATGAACGACCGCCGTGGTGCAACGACCGCTCTCCGCTCACTTTGGGTTGGCGAAAACGGCGTTACTGCTGGTGAATGGTGGAAGATGCTTCCATTCGGTGGCGGAATTGTAGGTGCAATCAACAAATTCCTCAACAAGAAGTTCGGAAACAGGGACGAGAACTTTGCAACCGTGGACCGTGTAAACAACCGCTCATGGATGGGTTACTCGATTCTACCGGGGTTCTTCCAAAACGTTGCGGACGGAATGAAGTTCCTTCTCAAGGAACACATGGTCCCTCGTCGCGCAGACAAACTCATTTTCGAAGTCTCACCGTTCCTTATCGTCTCATCAACTCTACTTATTCTCGGAATAATTCCTTTGTCAAGTGGTATTTATGCGACCAATCCAGATCTATCCATACTCTACGCTATTGCCATCTTTGGAATTGCACCAATCGGAGTTTTCTTTGCCGGATGGTCCTCCAACAACAAGTACACATTGATCGGTGGAATTCGCTCTGCAGCACAACTTACTGCATACGAAATACCTCTCTTGCTAACACTCCTTTCTGTCGCCATTCTTTCTGGAACATTCAACATCATTGAGAGTATTCACTTCCAACACGCAGCAGGTTCTTGGAATCTGTTCTTGATGCCTTTGGGCGCAGTCTTGTTCCTCGTGACCATGATTGCAGAGGTTGAGCGTGTTCCGTTCGATATGCCAGAAGCTGAAGCGGAATTGGTCGAAGGATGGTGGACTGAATACGGCGGTATGCGATTCGGTATGTTGTTCATGGCTGAGTATATTCGCACATACGCTGCTTGTTTCCTGTTCACTCACTTTTTCTTGGGCGGATGGCACCTACCGTTCCAAGGCACAATCAGTCAAATCCCAGTCCTCGGTGATGCGTATGTATTGATTCCGGGCGCTGTTGTTGTCTTGCTCAAAACATGGCTCGTTTTCCTTGTTGTGTTCGTATGGGCTCGTTTCTCTCTTGCTCGTATCCGTACCGATCAAATCCTTGAGTTCGGTTGGAGAATGCTTCTACCGCTCTCGGTCGTTCAGGTCGTACTCTCGGTGCTTTACCGATTGTATTTGTTCCAGCCCGACAACATGAGTTACACCGCTGAAGGTGGCAATGCTTGGGATGCATTCGGCCTTCCAATGCTTGTCCCTCTCGCTACAACGTTACTTTGGGTTGGCGTCTTCTATGTTCTTCTTAACGACGAAGACAAGGACGCAGCTCCAGACAGAATGTATCACGTTTACACATTACAGCCCGCGGGAACGCACACTCCGGGAAAGGACTGAGGTGAATTATTATGCCAATGCATCCACACGCAAAACCGAATTTTAGAAACTTGTTCTGGTACCCGTTCAAGATCACTCTGATTACCGCTCTACGAACCTTCCCGTTTTTCGGAAAGCGTTTCGGTAAGCGACTCGATTGGGGCTATCACAACTCAGAACATCCTGAATTCCTTGACGACGGAAGTAAATCCCGTGCAAGTAAGACCTCTGAGTTCAACGACATCACCGTTCAAACCTTCGCTCCAGACCGGGTCACTTCGGACTTGTTCCCGACGCTATGGAAGCCTCAAACTGTACAGTACCCGTACGAACGCCTTGAGGAAATGGAGCCCTGGCTTTTCGTCCCTGGTAATTACAACGGCCGAATCGGTGTCATCTGGGAAACATGTACTGCGTGCAAGTTGTGCGTCTCTGCCTGTCCAAACGATTGTCTTCACATGACCACTGAACTTCGTGTTGACGTTCTTGATGGAGCTGAAGGGGAGCACGGCGGCATGGGTGGGGAACTCGAAGTCGGCGGACACGCTGCCACTCTCCTCCCTGAAGTTGTAGCAACCCTCGACGACTTTAATCACGTCACTGCTCACACCGACACTCCGAATGAATGGAGATTTGGTGAAGTGCTCGACCTTACCGGCAGCACTGCAACCGTTCGGTGGAACGATTCTGGCGAAGAAGTCGAAATGGACCAATCTGACTTGCGAGTTGCAGACGACCAAATCGTCTCAGGCCGTATTGACTTGGGTCGATGCATGTTCTGCGGATTGTGTATGGAAGCATGTGGTTTCACTTCTTTCTTCATGACCAATGAGTACGATGGAATGTCCGGATTCACCCGACAGGAACTTTGGATGGATGCCAGCAGAACACGTGTCTTGCCAGGAATTCACCAAGAAGCAGTGGACACCGAGTTGGCTAAGCGTGCTACCAAGGAACGCACAAAGCGTGCCAAGAAAGCAGCAAAGGCTGCTGAAGCAAAGGCTGCAGAGGAGAGTGCTTGAGATGGATATCGCAAGTGTTGCTGAAACGGGTGTGTTCTTTTTGTTCGCAACCATTGCGATTCTCGGCGCTCTAGGGCTTGTATTGGCCCAAAGAGTTGCTCACTCTATGCTTTCTTTGATTTTCTCTTTCATGGCCGTCTCCGGAATTTTCATCCTTTTGGGTGCGGAATTTCTCGCTGCGATTCAGATTCTCGTTTATCTTGCAAGCGTCGGTCTCGTCGTCTTGTTCGGTATCATGCTGACCCGTCGACAAATCCTAGAGGAGGACTTTGAATGAAACTCGTTTCCCTATTCACTCGTGTGGGCTTGCTCGCACTCGGTATGATTCTCGTATCTGTTCTGAGTGCTGACAGCGTTTGGGCTAACAGCAGCGACGATTATCCAACCACCAGTGGCTTAGCCGATTCACTGCTCAACGACTGGGCACTTCCTCTGCTCATCCTCGGTATACTCATGTCGATGGCCATGATTGGTGCTGCGTACCTCGTCCGTGACGAGAGAATGGAGAACCTTCTTTGGGAATTCGGAGGTGAAGAGGAATGATTGATCCAGCATTGGTATCCGCACTTTCTGCTTTGATGTTCGTCATTGGGCTCGGCGGCGCATTCACTCGAAAGAACGCGATTATTGTCCTCATGTGCATCGAATTGATGCTGAACGCTGCAAACATGCAGTTCGCTGCAGCCGCAGTCCATCACGGCGATACGACCGGATGGGTTTACACACTCTTTGCCATTGCAATCGCAGCAAGTGAAGTCGCGATCGGTTTGGCGATTTTCCTTGCCGTTTACGGACAGCACGAGACGATATCATTGGACGACGTGGATGTCCTGAAGAACTGAGGTGTTTGAATGGCAGGTGCAGATGTTACAACAACAATCCAATCGGAGTGGCTCGATTTCGCTCCGCTCATCATTCTTCTTCCAATGGTGAGCTTTGCAGTCATTCTCTTCCTCGGACGAGTATTCAACGGCCACCCGGTCTGGAAAAACAACCTGAAGGAAGGTGGCCTCATTGCGCTACCCGTTATGGGTGCCAGCCTTGTGCTCTCTCTCCTCCTCATTTCTGAGTTCCTTGGCGGTTTTAACCCTCTCAAGGTGTTTGACCCTGAAGTTGCTGATAAGATTGCGTGGGTCAATTCAGCCGTTTGGAACGGCGGCAGTACCGTTACTCCAGTCTCTTTCGGTTTCGGTATATACGTCGACCACGTTACCGTTATGTTGTTGTTTGTGGCTGCATTCTTGTGTTTGCTCATCAACACATTCAGCATTGGATACATGAACACGGACCCAATCAACGACAACCGAAACCACCGTTTCTATGCGGAATTCGTTTTGTTTTGTTCCGGTATGCTCGGTATGGTTCTTTCTGATTCTTTCCTATGGTTGTTCATCTTCTGGGAAATAATGGGTCTCTGTTCATACCTTTTGATTGGATTCTATTACGAACGCCCAAGTGCCGCATCTGCAGCAAAGAAGGCTTTCCTGACCACCCGTATTGGCGACGTCTTCCTCATGATTGGACTTGTCATGCTTTGGGACCTCTTTGGCTCGCTTGACTACGCAGTTGTCTTTGACACTCACAACATTGAGGAAGTAGCGAAGCATTCTGCTGGTACACTTCAATGGGCGCTTGGATTGATGTTCATTGGTGCTGTTGGCAAATCTGCCCAATTCCCACTTCACGTTTGGTTGCCGGACGCTATGGAAGGCCCTACCCCCGTTTCTGCACTCATTCACGCAGCAACCATGGTGAACGCAGGATTGTATCTTGTCGCTCGTATGTTCCCGTTCTTTGGAGCAGAAGCGCTTCATGGCGACCTCGAAGACCTCGCCTTCATCATCGCTGCTGTTGGTGGAATTACCGCAGTTATGGCTGCAGCAATCGCTTTCGTTCAGATGGATTTGAAGAAGGTCCTCGCCTATTCGACCATGAGCCAATTGGCCTACATCTTCACCGGCCTTGGCTGTGCAATGTATCTTGCTAACACGCTCGATTGGCATCATGATGACGATGCTCATTACATCGTTGTCGTCGCCTTCGGTGCTGCTTTGTTCCACCTCTTCAACCACGCCATGGCCAAGGGTATGCTGTTCATGGCCAGTGGTTCGGTGATTCACGAAGTTCATCACGCTCATCACCACCTTCACCACCACGACGACCATGGCGATGGACACCACGATGGCCATCACGACGATGACTTTGATGCTCAATCGATGGAGAACATGGGAGGCTTAGCCTCAAAGATGCCAATTACCGCTACCGCAATGCTCGTTGGTTCGGCTTCGATTATGGGATTGCCACTCATTGGTGGATTCTGGTCCAAGGAAGGCATTATTGCGAACGCTTGGAGAGTCGCTCAAGACGACCCACGCTTCTTCCTGCCAGCCACTTGCGTACTCATTGGAGCAGCCATGACAGGCTTCTACATGTCTCGAATGTGGTTCAAGACGTTTGCCGGTAAACCCAACAACGAGGTCGCAGCTCACGTTGGACCGACCAACACGTGGATCAAGACGCCTCTGTTTATCTTGACTTTTGTCACCCTTTCCTCGGTAATTTTCGCAGGACTCGGCTTCACTCATTGGGCTTCTGATAACTCGTATGAACTCGGTGAGAAAGGTCTGCTCAAGGGACTTGTCTACGAACTGGAACATGCCTTTGCAAACTCGGATGCGTTCTTCTTCATCCTCACCTATGTTGCCATCTTCTTGGGTGCAATCGTTGGTCCTGGACTTGCTATGGCCCTTTACGGTGGCAAACTTGCTGACGGAGAAGAAACAAAGCCATGGATGCGCCCAGTCATTCAACTCAGCGCCTGGGTCAACAAGCGCTTCCACTTCGACAACTCTGCTTTCGCAGAATCCAGTTTGGCTACTGCCCTTGAGAACCGTCTTTACATCGACGAGTACTACGACAAGGCCATGGTTAACATCGTGGCAGGATTCTCTAACAAAGCGGCAGAAGCAGACAGCGAAGTCATTGATGGAACCATCAAAGCGATTGAAAGCGGTTCCCAATCACTTTCATCCATCGTTCGCTCGATGACCACTGGCTCTGCACGTGATTACATCCTCATGGTGGCTGTTGGAACATTAGCGATCTTCATGCTAATCTGGGGGGTGGCCTGATGCAAGATTGGATTTCACTACCGCTTGTCGGTTTCCCCTTAATTTCGAGTCTTCTTCTCTTGGCTTTCGTCTCGAAAGTCAGTGAATCGATGCGAAACAAGCTTTCGGACCCTATCCGAATGGCTTGTTTGGTTTTCTCGTTGGTTCTTCTCGGAATCACCACGGGGATGTTCTTCCAGTACTTTGGAGATGTCAGCTGGGAAGGTATTGGTTTCAATCAATACGAGTACTCTCACCGCTACACTTGGATTGAATCACTCGGAATTCATTGGACTGTAGGTTTGGATGCCCTCTCCTTCCCAATGGTTTGGTTGACTACGTTCCTCCTCCCAGTGACAATTATTGCCACATGGAACGAAAAGAACGGCGCTACCTACTTCCCAATCGTATTGGCAATGGGCGGCGCTTTAATCGGTGTATTCGTTGCTCTTGACTTGTTCATGTTCTACGTGTTCTGGGAATTGACACTCATTCCGATGTTCTTCCTTATCCTCATGTGGGGCGGAGCAGACAGAAAGTATGCTTCTCAGAAATTCTTCATCTACACCTTCACCGCTTCAGTGGTCATGTTGCTTGGTCTCATCACGCTTTACTTCTTCCAAGACCCTGGAAACCCACTGGATTACGCAGGCAGCATGACCGGTCGAAGTTTCGATATTCCAACCATCACGCAGCACGCCCTTGCTGAGAACAGCAACGGCAACTGGTACCTTGGAGCCAACATTCAGAAGGTTCTGTTCGCAATGCTCATGCTTGGATTCTTGGTGAAACTTCCAGCAGTTCCTTTCCACACTTGGCTGCCTGATGCTCACGTTCAAGCGCCTACAGGTGGTTCAATGCTGCTTGCAGGTGTCATGCTCAAAATGGGCGCTTACGGTATGTTCAGACTGCCAATCAGTCTGTTCCCGCATGCTTTGGAGTATTTCCAACTCGCCTTGATGATCATCGGTATGGTTTCTCTTGTTTGGGGAGCCATCGTCTGTTTGGGTCAAACCAATCTCAAGAAGATGGTTGCCTACTCATCCGTTTCCCACATGGGTGTTATCCTCATCGGAATCGCTACAATGCAACCAATGGGCTGGGCAGCAGCACTCTTCATGATGTTCGCTCACGGAATTATCAGCCCAATGCTCTTCGCCGTGTGTGGCGCTTTCAAGCACCACTACCACAGCATGGAAATCGGTGCTATGCGTGGTATGGCAAAGCACTCACCTTGGATTGCCACGTCAATGATGTTTGCATGGATGGCTTCACTTGGTCTTCCGCTCCTAGCAGGATTCGTTGCTGAATTAATGATGTTCATTGCCTTGTGGTATTTTATCGATGCCAATGGATGGAGCGTCTTTTGGATGGTCGGACCAGCGCTCGTGCTCGCCCTAACCGCTGCATACTACCTTTGGTCGATGCAACGAACAATCTTCGAGGGTGGAGACGAGACTCAACCTCCTGCTTCACTGCACGGAGAACCAGTGCCTGACCTTGCATCGCCGGAGAAATTGGCTATGCTCATTCTGGCTGCCTTCACAATCCTGTTCGGTGTTATGCCGTGGATTGGTCTCGATATGATGCATGATTGGACAAAGCAAATCTTTGACGGTTTGATTTTGCCGATTCTTGGCGACTTTAACGGAGGTATCTGATATGTCGAACCTAACTGAAATCGAACCGTTCGGCGAAGGATTTGTCGAAGCAATGGGGCCAGAATTGATCCTGTTTGCTGGCATGCTTCTCCTTATCATCGTACCAAATCTTGGTCAAGGTACATTCCGCATTCCTGGAACTCAATTGAGACTGCCTTGGCTTCTTGGTGGTCAACGGTTTGAGTTCACCAGTGACCCACGTCTGCCTGCTTGGCTGGCAACCTTCACGCTTGGTGGAGCGTTCTTCAATGTCCTCTACACATTTAGTCAGGGGCTAGACCGAGTTGCTATTGTCAGTGAATCTGGTAAGCAATTGCTTCTTGTCAACGGCTTCAGTCGGATTTTTGAACTGATCTTCTTCGGTGCTCTTGCGCTTGCTGCCTTCTCCAGCATGAACCGTCTGCGTGTGAACGGTGTTGGCTCAAAGGTCTCGGAAACTGAATTGTTCAACAACCGACGGCAAGCTGATTTCTACATCTTGATGGTCACTTGTGCCCTCGGAATGTCCGTAGTTGCACTTGCCCAAGATCTGTTTGTTTTGTTCATTGGACTTGAACTCGCATCGTTCTCTACCTATGTGCTCGTTGCGTTCCTCAAGGAATCCAAGGTTGGTGTTGAATCCGGTATGAAATACTTCATCGTCGGTTCAGTTGCTTCCGGTGTCGGACTTTACGGTCTCTCGATGCTTTACCTTTGGGCAGGTTCACTGCAATTCGATGTATTG
Source organism: Candidatus Poseidoniaceae archaeon (assembly GCA_029250345.1). Lineage (GTDB taxonomy): Archaea > Thermoplasmatota > Poseidoniia > Poseidoniales > Poseidoniaceae > MGIIa-L1. The sequence goes on along the minus strand of JAQXFL010000117.1, from coordinate 16,954 downwards.
GCAACTGCCTTTGCTACGACCAGTTCAACTGATATGGCTCTACCGCTCATCGGAATCGGCTTTGTGCTGGTTGGATTTGGTTTCAAGGTCAGTGCAGCACCGTTCCACTTCGCAGCTCCTGATGCTTATGCTGGAGCAACAAGCCCTGTTGCCGGTGTTCTTGCGACTGCAAGTAAGGCAATGGGAATGATTGGATTGGTTCGCATGTTGCTCATTGTTGCGGCTCCTGAAACCGGTGACGGCAGTGCTATCTGGCTTGTTTGTCTTGGCGTTCTTGCAGCGGTTACCATGACTTGGGGCAACCTTGCCGCTCTAGGCAGCGACAATCCAAAGCGAATGCTCGCTTATTCTTCCGTTGCTCACGCTGGTTACATGCTGGCTGCTCTCACTGCGGTTGGTGCTTGGAACTGGGATGCAGCAGTGTCAGGCGATGCCGGTGCAGCAGCCGTTGCCGTCTTGACGGCTGTAATCTTCCACCTGCTTGTTCTGGTTGCTTTCAAACTCGGGGCCTTCCTCGTGTTGTCCATTCTTGAATCAGAAGGCGACGTTTCCCGTTTGTCTTCACTCGGTGGCCTTGCAAAGCGAGAACCGCTCCTTGCAGTCTCAATGTTCATCTTCATGATTTCTCTTGCAGGTGTCCCTCCAATGGCAGGATTCCTTTCGAAGTTACTCGTCATCATGGGAATCGTCCGTGTCGCCGTTGGTGACATGGGTGCGGAACTCGCTGATGGTGGCATCTATGCACTTGGCGATATGCACTGGGTTTGGTGGCTTGCATTGTTGATGGTTCTCAACTCAGCCATCTCGATGTTCTACTATCTCCGTGTCGGTGTTGTCATGTTCTTCGACGAACCTGAAGAAGGCCGTGAAGGACCACTTCCTGCCGGCTGGCAAGTCCGCGCAGCAATCTTTGCTTGTGTCCTTACGACACTTATCATCGGCGTTGCTGGAGACGCAGTGCTCCGCCTTTGTGAAATGGCTGCTCAAAGCCTCAATTACGATTGGTGAGGCCGTTCTTTCGGCATAAACGCCTTATTGCGGGACTTTTACGACAGACTCTTGGGTGCTGTATTCAAGAAGGGTCGGCTGTTGGGATATACAGGTGAGACTACTTGGGTCGACGTTATGAAGAAAAAGTGGATGTAGAAGAGCTTGCTCGACTCGAAAATCCAGAAGACGCGACAGGTGGCAAAATCCGTGTCAAGATGCCGAACCGCAAAATCAACGAAATGTTCGCATTTGCTGAACAAATCCTCGGTGGCCGACGTGTCACTGTTCTCTGTGAAGACGGTGAAACCCGTATGGCCCGTATCCCTGGTAAGATGCGTCGCCGTCAGTGGGTTCGTGATGGAGACCTGATCATTGTTTGGCCTTGGGATTTCCAAGACTCGAAAGCAGATGTCAAGCACCGCTACACCAAAACTCAAGCAATGTACCTTTCACGCAAAGGCGTTCTTCCTAAGGAGTTGGATTTCTTTGGTATGAACACTTCAAACGATGACGACGACGATGAATTCTCTGACACCTTCGGCACAATGGACGAGCCGGAAGAACAAGAAACAGAGGAGTTGTTTGGTGACGACGGAGATGACGATGAAGACGATTTGTTTGGTTCCGATGACGACGATGACGACGACGATTTGTTCGGCTCAGACGGCGATGACGATGACGACGATGACTTGTTTGGTTCCGATGATGCAAAAGAGGAAACACCGGCTGAAGAAGTTCCACATGCCCCTGTTGAAGAATATCCAGCAGAAGACGATGACGACGACGACGATGACGACGACGAGGACCTCGAAGCCTTGTTTGGTTGAACTGGTGCAAGACCCTGGGTGGGCAAATGGCGAAAGGAAACGACTGGGAAGACGAGTTGGGTTCCAACAAACGCCAGCGTAAACGTCGTCGCCAAAATAAGCAACCTCGGAAGAAAAACTCTTCTGAACAAGGCATGGATGAGGACTACGCTAAGAGCGAACAAGACCACTTCCTCAGCAACCTTGAGGCAAAGTCCGGTGCTTTCAACTGGATGAAGGAAGACCGCTACAAGCGAATGTTTCGTGACATAGAATCCAAGATTCAAGGTGCGTTAGGCACGGGGACATACGATTGGGTTGACCGACGAGTATTCGACCAAGTATTTGACAGAATGACGCTCATGTCTCTGTATAAATTGATGAAGGCAGGTACGATTGATACCCTCGACTTTCCAATCGCTCGAGGTAAGGAAGCTCACGTGTTCCACGCTACAGACATTGACGGCAAAGTCGTGGCAGTGAAGATTTTCCATACCTCAAATGCCGTTTTCAAGAATCTAATTCAGTACATCGAAGGTGACCGCAGATTTGGTGGCCTTCGCCGCCGTCACCGTGATCTCGTTGACATCTGGGTTCGAAAGGAGCATCGCAATTTGTCACGGCTTTCACGCTGGGGATTGAATGTTCCTCGCCCGCTTGGCATACACAAGAACGTCCTCGTGATGGAATATGTAGGGACCAATGTCTCGGCTTCGCCTAAACTTCGTGAAGTTAAAGTCGATGACCCTGAAGGCGTTTTCCAAGACTTGTTGGAATTTTTGGCGATTTGCTGGCAAAAAGCAAGCTTGGTCCACGGCGATTTTTCACCGTACAACATTCTCTGGCATGACGGAAGAGCCATGGTCATCGATGTTGGTCAGGCGGTCATTCAAACCCACCCGAAAGCGCAGGAGTTCCTCGTCCGTGATGTCACTCGTTTAGTCGAGTGGGGGAAGAAGAACGGAATTAAAATGGAACTTGCTGAAGCAATGTTTGAGGTCCTCAACATGAACCTCGATCACGTACAGCAGCAGATGTTTTCTGAAGAGGAATAATCACTCTTCGCCCCAACTGACTTCTTCATCTTCGGCAAGTTCCATCATTTCGATGACAGCTTCATCGTCTTCAGGGTCAACTTGGGCCGCACGCATACGTCGGTTACGGCGTTCAGAAAGGTCAGACAATCCAGGTACAAGTCCTTCAAATCCAGTGGCGGGTACTGCTATGTCTTCGCGAATTTCGATGCTGTCAAGTTGGCGGTTTACGATTCGAGAGCGTCTTCGGTCACGCTCGAGGAAGTTGAGTACGGTGCCGTGTTCTGCTCCACCTGCAATCATTTCGACAGCTTGTCGGGCTGCTGATAGCCCCTCTTCTTCTCCAACCAACACAACCGTCGAATTGTAAATGGTGATTTGGGTGTCGGTTAATCCCTCGATGAGTTTGCGGATTTTACCTTGGCTTCCAATGATTCGCCCGCGTATTCTTCGCTGTTGGTTCGATCTTTTACCAACGAATTTACGGATATCGACAAGTTCGAAAAAGTGGTTGTCTTCAAGCAACTGGATTGCTGCTTTCGGAGCCATACCTCTGCCGATGGCCTTGATAACGTTTGGAAATTTCATTGCCTTGACAGGGTCATAGGTGCCAGGTTCTCCCCAAACAACTTCAACATCACCGGTTTCAGAATCGATGTTGAATTCCTTACATCCTGATGCGTTTCGAAGGGACTTTGCAGTCGCTCCTTTCGAACCAATAAGGACCGCAACGCGGTTCATCGGAACACGAGGCAAAGGTTGGCGCATGGCTATTCCTACAGCCGACCTCTTTTCAATCTCTTGTACGGCGTTGGAATACACTTATTGCAAAACCAGCCAAAAGAAGGAGCAATACTGACGGTGCAAAAGACGGCACTAAACCCGGTGAACCGATCGAAGCACCAGTTACCACCATGTGGTTGTAGTTGTTGCCTTCGTCGTACTCATCGATGACGTTGACGTAGTCGATGACTAAGCGTAGATCGAACTGTCCAGTTTTGGGAACTGTGTAGTTCCAAATCAGTAATTCTTCACGATCCTCAAGCGTGTTGGTTTCCAAGGTTCGTGATTCCATAACCGTCCATGAAACGGTTGAGGTTCGGTCGGCCGGCGCTGATTCGAGCCGTACAACGACGCTGCCACCGTAATCTTGGTTGCTTTCCAGCAGGCTCGTGATGGTAACGTTACCATCCGCCTCTCCCGGTCTGACAATCTGTCGGTCGAGGTTGGTCTCTGTTGCGTTCCAGTACAAATCAAGGCCTGGCAGAATTTGGTAAGCGCTTGGATTGGATGTGTATTCATTTCCAGCATTGTCCACTACAACCGCTCGGAACATCAAGTATTGGCGCGATTTTGTTGCCCAACTTGCAAGCCCGATCGAACCGGTGAGTCCGGGAGAACTCATTTGCAACCAGTTACCGGAGAGGTCGGGAGTTTGCCCAACACCGTTCGAGTCGAATCCGAATTGGATGTATGAGTTCGAGGAATCAATTCCTGAGCCGTCGTCTACGGCATTGAATTGAACATTTGCTGGACCAATACGGCTTGTGGTTAACTCATCGACGGTCCATCCAATTGACAAGGGGAGCGTGTCATCGATACGGACTTCGACCAGCGTTGTGGCACCAATATTGCCGACTCTGTCAATCGAGCGAACTGAAACGGTGTGGTTGCCTTCTGCGAGGCTAAGTTGAATGGAATCGGAAGTCGTAGCATTCCATACCACACCGTCCAATGAGTATTCTGCGGATGCTACACCACTGCCTTGGCCGTCGTCGGCATTGTTGATGAGGCCACTCAAGGTGACATCGGTTGATTTTTGCCAGTTTGAGCCGTCTCCGACCGTGACCGATGAAAGCGTAGGCCCTGTTCGGTCTATACCGACAAACATTGTCTTGGTTGCCGATAGACTCGAACTGTCGTAAACGGTGAGTCGAGAGTTCCACGTTCCTTCCGCCATAGCGCCGCTGCTCCAATCCCACCCATAGGCTAGGTTTCCAGGTCCGTCGTTTGACGGTGCTCCAGGACCAGGTACGTTGGTGATTGTTGCATAGCTGAGGTCGTCATCACTTGCGCCCCAACGATAGGCCAATGTTCCGTCCGTTGCGATACTAAACCATGCTCTGTCAGAAGCCGAAGATCCGGTTCCTGCAGCAGCGTTGAGAGCAGTGAAAATCGTGATTACTGGAACCTGATTGACGATGTTGAAAGTGCCTGATGTTGCAACTACTGATTCGTTGACATCATCATCCCATGCTGTTGCACGCAGGGTGTAAGATCCGTTGGTGTAACTGGTTGAGTCAAAGTAGGTCAGCCATGGCGTAGTTGTGAGGTTGGTGACCGTCGTCCAACTGTTTCCATCACTGGATAGCTCAATGAGAAGGGATGATACATTGGCCTCACCACTCATCGAAAACGACAGGCTGAGCAGTCCAGTTACATCCTGGTTTTGAGTCGGACCGTTTGAGAACGCCAATGTGAGGTCTGAGTTGGTGAAAAAGTTGGTTTTCGAATCGTCGAGTTCCAGATGAACCGCAGGAGTTGTACTCAAGAAAAGAAGAAGCACGACGAGAACCACACTCGGCCAACTCCTTCCCATGATACTGTGACGGGTGCGGTTATCCTTGAATGCTCCCCTTGATATGAGTCGTTTTCTCGTCAAATGAGTTCTGTCTTTTTCTTATCAGTCGTGCATCACTCCTACGGGACAGACGAATCTTACCCTTGAAGTGGTTTTTTTCATGGCTCGTAGAGATGGGTTCAAGTGCTCCGCAGGTTGTCGATTACCTACATGGCAAGCGCGTGGAAGCCGATATTGGCAATACTTCTCCTCTGTATCGCATCGGTTCCGATGCCTGCATCAGCGGAGCAAAGCGGTTCAATTCAGGCAAGTCCGAGTACGGTGGCCCTTCAACCGGCCAATCCTGTTGCAGGCGGTTCAGTCACGATTAACCTGCAATTGTACAACAGCGGTAACTATGCAACAGATGTCGAATACTCCTTTTATCGTGATTTCATCTCTTCGGATCAACTCATCAAAAAGGCGACAGTGGACATCGATACGGACACTTCTGCGCCGGTTTCAGCAGTTTGGAATGGACTCACTGAAGGCGATCATGAGGTCCATATCACCTTCGAACATCCTCGGGGCTCTGGAACAGTTGCAGAATTCTACATTGATTTTACAGTCACCGGGCTTCCGAACCTCAAGGTGACGCAAACTGAACTCACGCCATCAACTGGAATTTTCTCCGGCGACACAGTCATACTTTCTTCACTTGTCCGAAATGTGGGCAGTGAACCTGCAGTCGCAAGCACCCTTCACATCGACTTGCCCGGTGCAGGCGACTTGGACCTTGCAACTCCGCCACTTGCAGCCGGGGCAACCGAGTGGGTAAACACAACATTTACAGCTCCAGAAAGTGGCTCACACACACTCTATCTCACTCCAGATTACCAAGATGCAGTCGAGGAATCATCTGAATTCAACAAGGTGGTCGAGGTTCAGTTCGCCGTTGATACTCGAATGGATGTATTCCACGTTGGAGAACTTACCGTAGATATTGCAGAAGGTGCTCTACAAGGCCCCTGGGTGGTTTCAGGAAAACTCGGTCGAACCAACGGAACGGGCGTATCGGATGTGCCAATGTGGCTTCAGATTTCAAGTCTAACCGGTCAATTGGTGACTACTGCGCCATTCAGCGTGTCGTTGAGCGGAACTGGATACGCTGAGTCAATGTGGAGTCACACCCTTACCGCAGCTGAGCTCGATGGCCTACCGGCTGGTATGCACACCATCACGGCCAAGATTGACCCGTTCTCGAATGCAGCTTTTACACAAGAGTCAACAGATAACGATGAACTTTCAAGCACCCTCTCAAAGTTTGAAGTGCCGGACGTTTTTGTTGATGCGAACGCTATAGCTTCATCTCCGTCGGTGAACTCTGGTGATTCGATTGAATGGCGTGTAAGTATGGTCAATACCGGTGATATCCGGGTTTCTGGTCGATTGCACTACACATGGGAAGGCACGACTGAAACCTCTCCAATTATCTACCTCGATTCTGGTCAAGATTACACATGGGTTGTTGAACTTACCACTGCAATTGGTGCACACCAGGCTGCTTTCGAGGCTCAATGGGTCGCATCTTCCAACAGTTGGGATTCAAACCCTTTGAACAGCGTCGCGACTGGCATTGTCTCCGTCGAAGCAGAATTACGTCTTAACTGGGCTCTCTCAACACTTGAAGTGACCGATTCAGAAGGCTCGGCATTCACTCTCCCGATGACGCAAGGAATTGACTATTCCCTTACCATCGATTTGACCAGTACTGCTACTGGTTCGCTGACCTACGATTGTGTAGATGGTGATGATGAAATCATCAGCACGCTCAATGCAGAAGTTGTAAACCTCGGTGACAAGGTTACACTAGCGTGTGATTTTACCGCTGTAGCCCCGTCGACTGTCGTGCGATTGGTGCCCTCTGACTCAACGATATCGAACACCTTCACTCGAACCTTTACTACGGTACTTAGCGGGGAAGAGATTGACGATATGAACTCTAATTCTGAACTTGGGACGTTCACGCTCATCGGTTTCGTTGCCGTTATTCTCATTGCAATTCTTGCGATTTCAGTGTTCTTGACCCGCGAATCAGAGGAGGAAGTTGAACGTGACATTTTCGAGTACTGTCCAGCATGCGACGGTGAACTTGAGGGTGATGAAGACCGATGCCCACACTGTTCATTCAATCTTAAGAAGGCAAGAAAGCAATTTCACGATTGCAGTGAATGTGGCGAATCAATTCCTGATTTGCTCGATAACTGTGTCTATTGCGGTGCAGAACAAGATGTCTCGTCGTACTTTGAAAAGCGTGAACGAAAGGAACGCGCGGCCAAAGAAATTGTAGCTTTACCTGTCGAAATTGACGAAGACGCTATCGTTACTGGAACAGAGGACTTTGCTCAAACGGTGAAAGAGTTTGGTTTCGATGAAGAAGAACTCGAGTTCGAATGGGACGAAAACATCGTATCTGCTGAGGCAGAGGTGGAAGCCGCTTACGATCGCCGAAACGCTGACGAAATTCTGCGTGAAGACATGACCGAAGAAGAACTGGAAGCGTACGAAAACACGGTTACGACCACGCTCAAGAGCATGAAAGACCTCAGCGAAAGTACGAACGATATCGATGCCATTTTGGCTTCGAAGGGCGAGATTATTGCCCACAAGGACGATGGAAAAGACCTCTCTGCAAGCGATGCAGATATCCGAGGCCGATTGTATGAGATTACTGGGGAAGATGGAATCATGCCGGGCGACAAAGTTAACGTTGGCATGCAACTGTCCGATTCAGCATTTGCTGGGAACGAAGTCTCAGAAACTACGTCAGATTTCACAGTCATTGACGACGAAAAACCGCTTTCAAAGATTGACGACTTGACTCCAAAGGCCGAGAAACCAGCCCGAAGAAGAGGGGCTCGTCGTAAGGCTGCTGAAGAAGTGAAGTCCGATGTGGCAGAGTGCGGTGCGTGCGGCGCTGACTTGCCCGTAGAGGCTACTGAATGTGGAACCTGCGGCGCTAAGTTTGAGTGATGTCCGTCGGCTTTCATAGGGTTCGTCATCGCAGGTGCTCGGCAACCACAAGCGTCATTCGGACAGCCATTGCTGCATCTATTAGGCTTCAAACCCTCGTATCATTCCGACATTGAATTGATATGGGGGCGCTCTTAGCATGATACATGAAGAGCAACTGGAGTGTACCACTTCTATTGGTCATGACCCTCTTTCTCTGTTCATTCTCCGGATGTTTAGGGCTTCTCCAATCGAGAGAGTGGTTGGAAGACCGAAGAGATGCTCCGGTCTTAGAAACAAAAACAGACAGCTACATAGAAATCAAGGTGTTCAACAATCTGTTTGAATGGGAAGCATACACCAATACGACGTTCATTCCAATCGATGACTCCGTCAGCGAAATTTCAATTTACAGGAAAGTGCAGATCACCGGGACAGAAGATATTGGATGCTTCGAGAGTTTTACTCGCTATGTACGTGCCGAGTTGTATACCCCGTCCAATAATCTGGCTTGGTCAATTGATGTGTGTAAAGACCTCGGGGCTTCGACCGACCCGCTTACTATGGAGGAAGGTACGACTACCTTTGAAACAGGAAATTGGCGACTGGAGATTAACGCGCGTGGTGGAGGATTGCAAAACACCGCTCTGCAAGACAATTTCCAAGTCGACGTCAACATCAAGAGAACCTGTTTGATGTATCCAATGGAAGACACATGTGAGTGATTCATACAAGCGAATCGTTGCAAGCATAGCGCCGAGAACAATTACGACACTTGCCAGGGCGCTCGTGGTTACGCGCTGCACCGCCTTCGACCATGAGCCTTTGAATTTCAAACACTGCATCGTAAAGTTCGTTCTTTGCGCTATCAGTCCACGGTATCTGGTGCAAGTTCTCGCTCCCATATCGCAACACACCATAGGGTGAACTTTTGTTGGTACTTTTTTCGACTAAATGCAGGTAAGCAAGGAGCTGCATTCGGTGGCTTGAGTGCGGGTTTTTCGGCACTTTACCCGTTTTCTGTTCGACCGGAATAAACTCGCCATCGACGATGACAATTTGGTCGGGTCTGCCGCGGAGTCCCAGTTTTTCATCGCTGAGGAGGTTTGAGTCGACATCGTTATCCGAATAGGCAATTTCTACATCCTCCTCAAGATCAATATCCTTTTTCATCGATTGAAGTGTGCTGTCTGAAAGCAATACACGCTGAAGTTGCCATGATGCTGCTAATGTCCAAGTCATCGCCGTGATGAACAGAATGAAAGTTGCCTGTTCACGGTTATCGGCTGCTGCAAGGGCAATTGCGTGGAGGCCCAGTACAATCGAGCCGAACAGTAGACTTGCTTCAACTCTGCCTGCTTCGAACCAGCCGCCAATGAATCCTTTCGGTTCCCAGAATTGATTCAGATCATCGCGTTCTTCCAAGAATTTTGTTTTCTGTCGAGGTACAGTTTCATTGATTCCAATCCAGGAGCGCCATGGAACCGAAATGGCAATCAGTCCTACAATCAATGTCGTTACGCTCCACAAGGCCAGATATCTCGCCATGTAGATTGGCGTGACTACGTCGTCAATGTAATTGAATGCTACAGCATCAATCGATAATGCAATGATGACTGAGAACCACCAGGTCCAGATGGTGACCGACCGACGCATCTGAGTTTGAACGTCTTTGAAATCTTTCATTTGGGAGTGGATTTCTGCGTGCCTTTTGATTCCGGCGGCGATGGCTTCCCCCTGTCCAGAATTTCCTTCTCGGGACAGCGACCATGAAAGCGGGCAATACTCGTGGCGTTCTAAATCACTGGCGCTCACTGGTAAAGCGACTCCTTGAGAGTTACGCCAAACTCCGTCTTCGGATTGAGTTGCACTCAGTCCACCGATTAGTTCTGTATTATCAGTCATTCACAACCCCCCTCTCACTGAACACCTTGGCTTTACCTCTTGAGTTCTTCCTAGGCAATCCCGTCCAAATTACCCAAAGGTTCGTCTGTTTTTCGTTCCGTGACTCTACGAACCGCTTTAATATGGAGTCCAAGTCGGACGACTGCTGAGGAATGACCATGTCCGAAGAATCGAACTTACTCTTGCCCTTCGAATCGTATGAAGAGAACGCAGTCAACATTGGTACTCAACAGAAGAGTGCTGACATGGCTCGTTTCATTGAACGTGTTCGTGAAGACGGATTGTACCTGCTTGACGTGAACATGACCGATTCCCGTATTCGCTCCATCGCACAATTCCTCAACAAGTACGATGCAGGACGAATCATGGTCGTTTCTGCTCGTCAATACGGCCAACGCCCAGCTCGCCTCTTCTCCGAAGCAATTGGAGCGAACGCTGCAGTAGGCCGCTTTATTCCTGGTTCCCTTACCAACCCAGTTCTGCGCTCATACGTTGAGCCGGATGTCCTGTTCGTCACCGACCCAGCTGCTGACCAACAAGCACTCCGTGAAGCAGTCAACTCCGGATTGCCAATTGTCGGTATTGTTGATGCGAACAACAACCTCCGAAACGTCGACGTTGCTCTACCAGCAAACAACAAGGGACGCCGTTCTCTTGCACTTGTTTACTGGCTCCTGGCTCGTGAAGTCCTCAAGGTACGTGGTGAAACAACCGACGAAGATTGGGCAGCTTCCCAAGATTTGGAAGACTGGCAATCCACCTTCTGAGTGTTTTACAATACTGCTCCGCCGTTGTAGAACATCACTCGTTTGCTGCTAAGTATGTTGATATTGCATCTGCGAACGCTTCAGGCGTAGGAGCACCGTGCATCAAGTTTCGAATCTTCTTCGCACCGGGTAAGCCTTTGGTGAATGCGACGGCATGTCGCTGCATCCATCGAGGCTGTAATCCAACGCTTTGATGAGAATAATCGATGTATTTGTCCCAACACCATTTACGGGTGGCAAAAGCTTGGCCGACCGCTGAGCGTTCATACCACTCGTCGCCAAGATCTTGAATCCATGGTAAATCCTCTTCTTTCATCCAACCAAGCCCCACTTTTATGTCTCCAAAAATCGATGGCCGGCCTATTGCGCCTCTGCCAATCATCAGTCCCGCAGCATGCGTTGTCTCAAGGCATAATTTTGCGCTTTTGGCATCGACAACATCGCCGTTGGCAATGACTGGAACTTCGACGGCCTCAACGATGCGTTTGATTTCATTCCAGTCTGCTTCTCCAGAATATCGCTGACGCAAGGTTCGCCCGTGTACGCACAATCGCGAGGTGCCGATGTCCTCAAGTTCCTTGCAAATCTCAAACGCATTGTTTGCACCTTGTCCGGTGCCGAGTCGCATTTTGGCAGTCACTGGAATGTCCACACGTTGAATTATTCCGTCCACCATTGAGACCAGATTATCCGGTTCTCCCATCAGTGCTGCACCTGCGCATATCTTGGTAACCTTAGGAGCAGGGCAACCAAAGTTGAGATCGATGATGTCAGCGCTTGCAGCAAGCATTTCTGCGGCAGTCGCCATGTCTCCAGCATCCCCTCCAAATATTTGTGGAATGAACGGAACTTCTTTTTCATGCGATTCCATTTTTCTCCATGACATGGCGGCTTCACGCGACAAGGCAGTGCTGTTGGTAAACTCCGTAATCGTAACATCAGCGCCACATTCTTTGGCAAGTAATCGGAACGGAAGGTCAGAGACTCCCGCCATTGGAGCGAGAAAGAGGAGGCGCGACTCACCCTCCCATGTGCCTGGTTTAGCACCGATGTGTTCACTCATATTCTCACGACCATCTGATTCACTCGATTGGTTGCTCTTTAGGACTCATTTCCTTTTCATACAGTTGAGCAACTCTTCGCATACGGCGAAGGATTTTATCTATTCGAGCAGAGATTTCTCTGTGCACTTCATCGGAAGAGAAACCCGACATTTGGTGGCCAAGTGGCAGCCTTCCACCGAGTAAATTGAGCAACAACATTTGTTCTTCAGGGGAGTGTTCTTTCATGTTCTTTTCCACATCTTCGACTTTCAACTTTCCAGTCTTTAATTGAGAAAGGAGTGAAGATTGTTGTTTGGTATTGAGTATGCGCTGAAATCCACCTTTCTTCAGCATCCAATCTTCTCCGCGACGTTGGTGCTGCGCCGTCATTGCAGTCCATAGAGCGACGTTCAAACGGTCGATACGTGGCACTCTCTGAACCATGCCTGTGGTGCGAAAACGCTCCAGTATCCGACCCAAACGAGGTTTCTGTTCATCCAGTAACTCTCCTGCCTCATCCAGCGAGAGAGGTATGTCTCTGTTGAGCAACAGTTCGAACAACTGAACCGAAATTGATTCAGCATGGGCTTCTTTTCCGGGCCGCTCCCCAAGTAGGCCAAAATCTCCCATCCATTGCGAGAGGGCGTTTTCTTGGCTATCGGAAAACAGTGGTCGGTGATCAACAATGCCGATGGTGAGAGGTGGTGTCTCTGAGGGGGTGGTTTTGACAGCAGAAGGCAGTTCTTTTCGTTTCCAATGCGCATCGAGAAGAGCCATGCGTTGTTTGACAATGGTTTCGCATTGGAGCGTGAAAAACTCAACAGCGTTGGGCAGGGAACCACCTCGCAGAAAATAGCGTCGCCATCCTTTACCTTCATTCGAAAAACCAATGATGCCGGCTTCAACAAGACGGGTGAGATGGTGATTGAGCGAGGCTGGAGTCAACGCTAATTCATCAGCGAGCATTTTTGCATCCCAACTGATGTCTGGTTGCGCGAACAAGTATTCCTTCAACAGGCGATGAACGGGGCCAGCCCTGCCGAAATCCGCTGTTGCTTCACCTCGTTTTCGAACCAGGCAAAGCGTCTCGATGAACCACCCCACGAGATTATCCAAATCTCGCTCGCTTGCGGGTAGCGAAACTTCCGACAATCGGACGCTAAACATGACACTCAGCCTTCGTTCCTGTCGAAGGTCTTTGAAGGCTGTGGATTATTTGCCTCTCAAGCGGCGAAAAATAGAGCGGTTATCGTCGCTCGTCGTGCCAATCGTAATCCACGCCTTTCGATCCATGCCATTCGATTTCCATATCGATGTGTGGCATCATTTCGATACGGTCTTCGCGCAGAATACCTCTCCTTCGCAACACCTTGACCGCAGAGTGGACGGTCGCACGTGAGCGGCCAATCCTGCGAGCGAGTGCGGCTTGAGAACGAGGAACGCCCTCTTTCTGGATGTCTTCGATAATGAGTTTTTGAACCAGAGAGAGGCCAATTGGGAGTGCGGTAGCAGCGCGTTCTTCGGTAACCGCAATTCCGCGAAGGATTTCGACTTGACTTGGTGCTCCAGCAAAGTAGCATGTTCTGCCGTTTACTGGAAGAACGGTGACGCTTCTACGGGTTTGCAACACGTCCAAATGGTGACGTAGCGTTCCATTCGCTGCATTTAGGGTTGATTGGAGTTCTCGGTAACACAAGCCGGGATGTTGCTCCAACGTTGACAAAATTCTTTGCCGCAATGGATGTTCATAGGCTCGAGATTTGCTTGAAACACTGCCCACAGCAAAGGCTCCAACAGCGGTAGCTGCGGCCGCTACACCACTCGCAATGCCAACAACGCCACCAGCGGCACCTACTAGGCCTGCAGACAACCAAGGCCGTTGTCGTACCCATTGTGCAAGCAGAGGCATAGCGACAACTCGAAGTTCTCCTTTCTTAATCCATCCCTTTCATGTTTGAGGAATGTTCATTCGTCTTGAGCAATGACCGTTCCAAGGTGAATCTTCAGGTGGGCGACAAGAGGTGAGAGAAGGCGGCCACACGTTCGACCGTGTTCGGTAAGAAGGTAGGACACTCTGATTGGTGGCCCTTCAGTGACCTGGCGGTGTACGAGTCCTTCCTCAGCAAGATAGCGCAGTTTGTCTGAAAGGGTACGGGAAGAAATCCCTTCAAGGAGATTTTTCATTTGATTGAATCGACGAGGTCCAGCAATGTACAACGCGGAAAGGATTTCGATGGTCCATCGAGAGCCGAACACGCTGAGAGCTTCTCCAGCCCTGCACACTTCGTTATGCAAATCGTTGGTAGGGTTCAATTCTTTTTGAGCTTCAAGAATACCTCGAATATCTCCACCGAGTGATATGGCGTTTTCGATTGAACTTCGGACATCGTTGTAATCCTCACGCGAAACTCGAAGCGGTGGTGTAGTCATATTCTCATCCCGAACAGCGCTAACTGTCCGACTACTTAATTCCATTTTAACACTGAATTACGAAACGAAACGAAACAATGTAGCAGTTTGAGTCTCACCTTTCAAGAAGTCTCGCCGCTAGGCTCACGCATGCCCAAACAGGTGTTGCTCGTCCGAGGCGGCGCCCTCTCTAGCAATACGGGTCTCGGCGGGGCTCATCACAACCTTGCAACTTCGCTTGCCGATGGAGAGATTTCTGGATGGTCAACTTCTGAAGTTTGCGAGTATCCGTTGCGTCGTCGCATGAACCCGATTTCACGTCTCTACAAACGATGGTTTTCTCATCCGAGGAAAGTTGACAAAAGGACTCGAGGAGAGCATGGGTTAACGCTCCTCCATATTACCGATCAAGAGCAAGCTCATCTTATTCCAGAAAAATGCTCTTTGCCAGTCGTTGTTACTGTTCACGATTTATTCCATTTGTTTCCACAACAAATTCGAATTGGTGACGAAACGGTAGATGTTGGCGAACAGAAACCTGGCTGGTTTCGCCGCAAAGATTTGCAAAAATTACGAGATGGCCTTTCGCGAGCGAACCTCCTTGTCTGCGATTCACAAGCAACATTGTCTGCCTGCAAACAACATTTTCCAGAAATAGAGTCGGTGTGCGTACCGCTTGGACTCCGCATTCAATCGTTTACTCCAGTGGGCCAAGATTCCATTGATGTACTCACTCCTGCTCGTGACTTTGCGAAGAAATGTCATTTACTCATTGTAGGGAGTCATGCCCCTCGAAAGCGCCTCGAATTCCTGTGCAAGGTTCTCGGCGAATTGGATGAGGAAGTCAAGAACAGCATTCAGATTCATCATGTTGGAAATGAGAACTGCCCATACGGTGGCCCATCAGCGTCTGCACTTGCCCGAGCTCACCAGGTCCTCAATTGGACCTCTCACGGCGGAGATGTTTCCAGTGAAGCATTGATGCAGATGCGTTTCGCCAGTGAAGCACTGCTTTTCCCGAGTGCCAGTGAAGGATTCGGCTACCCTCCGCTTGAAGCGATGGCGAGTGGCACTCCAGTACTTTGCTCAAATCTCCCTTCGCACAATGAACTGATGCCCGATGATACATGCCTTCGAGCTGATGATAAGGAAGCATGGAAGGAAGCAATCCTTTCAGTCCATTCAAATTGGAAGAACCGTACCAAAAACGACGATGAACATTCTTGGCCCAAACCTCGCTCAGGTTTGATTGAATTTGCTACACGGTTTGACCAAAGCAGATTTTGCGCTCGGATGGCTGAAGTATACGATTCGTTGTGAACAATACGTTCCTCATGGGAAGCATCCATCGATCATCCACCAGAGTCGTATGCCGTTCATGCCTGCCTCAAACACATTCGTTCTGTCATAGGAATTGCAAGCCTTGTGAATCGTGTCTGGCTGTGTTCCAAAGCCGTTCTTCAACAGTGTTGGATGGGATTAGAGTTGGAAGAGAAGGAAAAGCAACATTGAGACAGCGATGACGCCGTTCACGGTTCGGAATCCGTTCCAACGGTTCCATGGCGATTCAAAGTCCATACGAGATCCTGCGGCCCCGGAATCATCGAGTGCCTCGATATCCAACGCTTGCAACGAATCATTGAGTGGAATGTTGAAACGAAACGTTGGTAATTGAACGCCAAATAAATACAGAGCAGTTGCGATCCAGAGTAGATAGAGCTGCGTGCCAGCCAAGTCGATTGTTCCTAAGATCAGTGTCGCAAGAACTGTGAGAATCGAGCCGGCCCAAACGAGAATGAACAAAGGCTGATTGTTCTGTATGATTTCATCCATGTGTTTGAAAGCCAAAAGAAATTCTTTGTCAGTAAGTTTAGCAATACCAGGCATGACAACCACCGCAAATCCAAACAAGAGCCCGGTCACTAACGAGCACAACAAAATCGACATCATGAGAGCAACATGAAGGGGGGTTAAGTCCATGTTAGGACCTCCTTGCACGTAACAGGTTTTGACTGGACATGGTTATTGCCTCGCAAGTGAGTAAACAGTTCTTTCTCACGTAGGTTTATACGAACTCCAAAGATGAATATCTAGTCAAGGTAGTTTTGTTGTGTTCGAGTTGGCAGTCGGTAGGGTTTGACAAGACCCACTGCAAGCCCTTTGAATCATCCAACAATAATCAAACGGTGTTTTGCAATAACCCAATGATTTCTTCATCTTGTTCCGAATCAAGGATTGTTGATGAATCTCCATCGTGAAGTAAATTTGAATCAATAAGAATCTGAATTGCGTTAAATCTCCAACTTGAATCTTCATGATTGATTGCAATATGCATCAAAACCCGATGGCATAAATCAACATCGTTTTCCAAAAACACTTCAATCTCACTTAACCATTCTTCATATGGTAATTGTTCTAATTGTTCAAT
>JAQXFL010000084.1 GCA_029250345.1 Candidatus Poseidoniaceae archaeon | reverse complement strand
GAAAAGACCGAATACGAGACATAGAATCAGACCCTTTCGCATGGTTGCCACCAACCCTCGCTGTATGCTTCCACTCATGAAGGTGATGGCTTTTTGTCGAAGAATAAGGCTTCTCGGTTCACCTAATGCTCGGCCCGTAGAGTTCTTCGCCGAGATCACGATGCGCTTTCCAGAGGTATTCTTCATCCAACCCCGCCTCCAAGAGTTGATGCGTTCTTTTGGGCACTGTTTTAGGACCTAAAACAGCCCCAGGCCGGCGAACATCATCCATGTAATCCGTTTCCAGAAAGAAACCGTGTGAACATGACTCAACCGATTGCATTAATTCGGAAATCGCACCCTTTCCTATCAAGACGCTTGGAGTGAGTCCTTGCGTGACATTTTTGGAAACCGTTGCGGGTGCATAATGTCGAACCAAGCGACGTGGGGGGAGGCCTGCTTTTTCGGCCATTGCAGACAGGTCTCGGTATGTTGATTCGAGTTCACCTTCGACGTGAAGTTGCAAGGCGATTCCTTCTTTCTTCGCCAAGTGCATTGTTTCAAGGAGTAAAGTATTGGAAAGTTCCCAAACAGTGTCATCGACAGGCCAGTGCGGTCTGCCAACCTCACCGACAGCATGGGCCTTACCTTCATGCACAAATTCGAGTGCAGCATCAATGCTGTCGCGGTAATTTTCCATCGCCTTTTCGGCACCTTTTTCACCCGATTCATCCATCCATGCTGCGAACTGATGGGCGAATGCTGCAGGATGTGGGCCGAGAACGACACGAACGCCAAGACCGACTTTTCTTCGGACTTCTTCCGCCATCTCAACGGTGTTCGAATACGTCTCAATGTGACCTTGCTTTTCAGTAGGCGGGGCAGAAAAGTCAGGGCAGTGTACCAAGACAATGTCCGTACCTCCTGCATTTTGGAAGTCTCGAGCCGCATCCAAGTAGCGACCGTTTCGATTCAAATGGAAATGATTGTCGAGGATTGGGCCATCCCACCGTCTCGACTCCTGCATACATGCCCCTCATCATCATGCGATTTCAACGCATGGGAAAATCGAGGTGGATTCGAGGATTAAATCCGTTCAACGAAGTAGTTCTTGTCGGAAAATTGGTCTCTCCAATAGACTGCAGCCATGGCGACCATGTTACTGTGACGGGCGTTCGTAACAACGCATCGCCCGTTCGGCCAAACTTTGAGTGTGAGGTTGTGTCGAGAATCCTCGAGAATACTGCAACCGAGTCTTTCGTCGTACACTGCAGTGCCGGCTCCAATATCACCAACAATTTGGGTGATGTTCAACGGCATTCCAAAATCAAACGATGCAATCACTGGACCGAGTTCTGTTTCGAGTCCAGCATCGCTGAGCCCAAGTCGCAGCATGAGTTCCTTTGCAGCAGCTCGCGCTGCATCAACACGCTGCGTACCGTGAACGGTCACACGGCCCTCACGGTCGATGACGAGGGTTGCTCGTGGGCGGTCAAGGACCTTGATGACAACTCCACCGGTTTCCTGCCCACCGAGTTGTGAGACAACATCCTGTTGGTTGATAGGGGTTGGAGGAACGAAGCGTACAAGTTGGTTTTCAATACGAACTTCAATGGCTGCACCGGACATAATCATTCCTCCTCTGTTTGACCTGATGAGGTCGTGATTAAACTAATCTCCTCTCCGTCTGGAAGGGTTTGAAGAGCTTGCAAAAGCGCATTGCGATGAGGCAAGTACATCACCAAGAGAAGGGTTGCATCGCTTCCGTGTTCGGCTCGCAATGATGCCAGAGCCCCACGTAGTCGAGCAGCGTAACGGAGATCACGGTCTGCGGCTACCTGTGGCGAGACAATCCATTCACTCAAATCCCACCATGTGGCTGAGAGGACAGCAGCAGATCCGAAATTTGGAGACACACCTTTCGGTGGCTTTTGCGCATCGAAAATATTCTTCTTGACGCGCTTACGCCATTTGCCACCAATCGAAATCATTCCAAGCAACTTACGCCAATGCGACGCTGCTTTGGCTTCTCGAGTGAGGTGTTTGTTCCATTCTTCGTCCTCAGCAGTGGGCTCGATGAAGAACACTGGCCGTTCGTGACGAACTGCGTTCCGATGCAGTCTTCGAGGTTCAGGGTCGGGAAAACGTCCACTGGTCACGTCCTCAACCATCGAGATTTCATCTAAGAAAATTCCAAAAGAACCTCCTGAAATCAAACCATGAGCCAAATTTACTCCAGGGGATTCTGCCTCGTCTTTTTCTTCTTGAACCCACAAATCAACCACATCGGGCGATTCAAGCAAAGCCAAGCCGTGCCATACTTCTCGTGTTCGCATAGAACGTGGATAGACGACCGTCGGCAGCACCGAATGAATGAGAATCTTGCCCCCGTCGGGGTCTTCCCAAGCATGGTCGCCCCATTCAAGTCGAGCGGGCACAAAGGTCACACTCACTGACTGTTAACCCAATCTTTCAGAGCCTCAATACTCCATCCTTGGTCAAAGTAACCTTGGATTTCATCTTGAGTCCATTGCGGGAATTGTTCCATTGCTCGGGCCATCTCAGGTGAGACGTTTGCTGCGGGTGCTGGTGGACCAGAAACTGGCTTCGATTGGCCAGGCAACTCTGCGTATGCTTTCTCACCCTCATCTTCGTACTCATCGAACATGTCATCGTCGCCTCCACGGCGAATCAGGACCACAACAAGTGTTCCAAGGACTGCAACAGCGATACCCAAGATAGCAAGGATAAGCATGAATCCACCCGAATCACCCGAATCACTCTGAACCTTGACGTTGAACGATTCACCTTGAGATGAACCGTTGTACAACAAGTCTCCAGTCGTGTTGTCGGAGATGAGGTAGTACATTCCCGTCGTCGGCAAGGTGAATTGCTGCAAGTCAACCTTCACCCATTCCGATGTACCGACCGGGATGTCACCAGTATCGATGCTTGCTTCAAGCACTGGGACTCCGCCGTTAATGACGGAGCGGATGTTCAGAACAGTTGAGCCATCAAGTGTACCGGTGTTCAAAACTTCAATTTCAAGTTCAATGTCTTCACCGACTTCCGGTTTAGCAGGACTGATTCGAACATTTTTAACATCAAACGAGGCTTCCTCGAAAATCAGTTCGTAACTGGATTTGTGAGTTGGGTCGCTTGAGAAAATTGGACCAATACCACCTTCATCTGTTAGCCCTCCACCGAGCATGGCTTGTGTGCCAGCCGAATCGGTAGCGTCAATCCAGAAAACCACTTCGACACTGTCGATTTGAGATTCTTCGGGGTCGGTCTGTCCCTCTGTGATTGGCCAAAGGTCAACACATTCTGCTGAAGCAAAGTACGAACCGCCACTCGGGTTGAGCGTTAATTCTTGGGTCATTGGCATATCGCCAAAGGTTGCACGGTATACAGGCCATGTGATGTTGTTTGTTGGGTCAGAGAAGAAACTCCAGGCAACAGAAACATCTCCTTGGAACAGTGCTTCCTGCTCTTGGATGACGACTTCGACATCAACACAGTGGAAGGTTGAGGTTGGTAGAACATTCGCCAATGGCTCTTGGTTTCCGTCTTTCAAAGTCCATGTGTTCGATACGACAAGAGGCGCAGATGCATCGACTCTCAAATTGAAGGTCTGGCATCCGTATGCTTCTGAAACGCAAATTGCAGAGGATGTATCGACTGCGCCCATTGGCAAACCTTCGATTCCACTGCCGCACTCTCCGTTTGCTCCACCATCGCCGCCTGTTGCATCGTAAGGACACAATCGGAACGTGTAGGTGTAGTCATTGGTGACCGGTGGAGCTGTGATGTTGATGTCAAAGACACCTCCGGTAAACGAATGGTATGTGACTTCTCCAGGGAAGGCAATGTAACCTTTGGAACCGTCCATTGCAGCAGCTTGACGTGTCAATTCAAGCGTCAATTCAATTTCTGGAGTAATGTAGACTTGGTCGAGGATTCCGTCAAGGTAAGCGTATTGTCCTTCAAACGCGATGATGTCGCCAGGATAAACGAAGCCCTTTCGAACGTCTTGGGTAATCGGAGTCATCAAGTCCGTAAAGACCGGTGAAATCATCAAATCGTTTGCTGAGTCTGCACGGAAATCAAGTTGGATTCCGTCGCTGTAGTACCAGTCTTGAATGTGGCGTCCGGATGCTGGCAGCATTCTGTATCGGGGGTTGTCAAGGTCTTGCATGTAGAGAACTGGGTTGTTGAGCGAGGTTGTTGCGCCTGGTAATCCCCAAGTCATACGGATGGGGAGATCCAGATAGAACTCAGTTTCGAACGGATCAATCAACACACCACCGTCCATTCGTAGAACACGTGGGCCTTCGACATCACCGTCTTCAGCAATGATTTCGATGTATGGACTGTTCGTCCATGCCGTGTTGTTGCGAGGGTAGTAGTAGACAGTCATGTCATCTCGGTCGTCAGCCATGTCGATACGGAAGTAATCAACATCTCTCCACCCGTTGTCATCCTTTGCCTCTACGATGAGGTGATACACGTTACCGGCGTACATGGTGTGGTTCCACTTTCCGTTGTATTGCTGTTGGTTCGATTTGAGGAAGCGATTATCCTGTGAATCATCGACAAAGAAGTTTCGAATAACTGGAGACTTGGAACTCATTGAAACATAAGTGAAGTGATCGTTTTCAAATCCAGGCGCACCACCATCAATTGGGTTTCCTGCCTTGTCAAATCCTTCAATCCAAATGCTGACCTTACCCACTGGGTCTTGTCCAACGTTTGCGTAGTCGTTGTAAGTTGCAGTGTAATTTGCGAACGGAGCCTCTCCATCGCTGTAAGCGGTCACTGTGATGTATTCTGATTCATCTGCAAGCCCGTTGGAGTTTGCATCGTGATCGTATTCGACCCAAATCTTGATGTCGAGCGATTCAGGAGGGTTCGGTAAGTCACTGGCATTCATTCGAATCTGTTGTGTAGCAGACGGGACAACCCATGTGTCGTCAACCATAACTCGCCAATTGCTGTCAAGCGACGGGTCAACTTGGCCGTTCAGTACTTCGACAACCAGCAAATTCGGATCCAAGGTATCAATCGAGAGATTGAATGGGATAGCACAATCACTGTCCGGTCGGAATTCAACTGCAGGACAGAGTGTCTCTCCGCCCTCGTATCCATCGATTCGGAATCTGTATGTGTCTTGACCTGCGGCCATACCGAGGTCGACATCCCAAGTGAAATCTCCACCAGGCAGACCGGAGCGGTTCGCAACAGAAATCCATTCAATCGAGATGTTGCCGTCGGTGTTGTTGACGTACTTTTGTTCGAGGACCATGAAGTAGCCACTCGGGTCAGGTGAAATGGACAGGTCTTCGAGTCGGATAGCCCCGTTGAGGGTGACCGTCTGTCCGGAAGTTCCGTCATCAAGGTCTTGGACAATTCCGATGTTGTTGAGCACTTCAAACGAAGTAACTACGGCATCGTTCTCTACAGCGTTACCACCGACAGGAGCAAGAAGTACTGCGTCTGGAAGGCCATTAACGCCGTTGGATGAAATTGAACCTGAGTAGATTCGCACTTCATTGGTATCTTCCCATGCTGAGTTTACGACAAAACGCCAAGTGATTTCCTTTCCATCCGCTATGGTTGTAGCAGTCGATGATTCAAGGGAAATCAAATCCCCAATGTCGGAGACTTCAGAGAACAGCAAGGTATCACTGTAGCCAAGAATAACATTGCCCGTATCCGACTCGAAGGTCAAACGAGCTTCAACGAGAGTGGAGCCAGTGAGAGGACTCACAGTGTGAGTGGTCGTAATTTCGTAGATGGCTCCGTTTGGATACAGTCCGACTGGGTTTCCAGCCATGCTGATGGAGTTTTCGTATCCACTCGAGGTTGAAACCATGAGATTTGACAACGCAGCCCCTCCACCTGTAGAACTTGTGAAGGTCATTGGAACTTCGGCTGTAGAGCCGCCATCCCACAATGCAACGCCCTTGTTCAACTCACGGTCAAAGCCATCTGCTGAGCCGAGTGAAACGGTGTAATTGTATACGACATCGAGGTCACGAACCGTCACTTGAGAAGCTGTTGAAGCGTTTGGCGATTCTGCTTTCAAACGGAAAGTCTGCCATTCTGTCCCGTATGCATCGTAATGACTGACAGGAACCAAAGCATTACCCAGCAAAGAGTTCAGCGCTGATTTGAAATCGAGTTCGGGTGCGTTACCAAGCAACAAAAGGGTCGTGTTCTCGACACTGCCCAAAGTAACTTCCTGAGTGCCAGAAAGAAGAGACAATTCGAATCCTTCGGTTGAATCCGTATTCGAGAAGATTCCCATCTGATCAAAGACCAAATCAACTGAGGTAACTTCAGCTCCCTTTGGCAGCATAAACATTGCACCTTCAGCAACACCTGTGCTGTCGATGATGAGATCGGAAGATGATTGACCGTAATTTATGCCGTCAACCTTAGCCATCAAAAATTGAGTTTGACGACCGAAGCTTCCGAACGCCTCTTCATCGAATCCCCAGTCAATGTGCCCATCATTGGCAACATCCAACTGGATATCATCGGGGTGGTGGCCGAACGTGAGGTCAAACCAAATGCCGCCTACATCACATGGACCCTCAAAGGAAACAATTGAGTCAAATCCGAACCATGGCTCATCCAAAACATATTCGACACCGCTGGCGAGTTGGTACAACGAGGTACCTCCTTGGGTAAAGAGGTCAATCATTGGGACTTCACTACAGTCAGCCTCGACATACGGCTTAATGCGGGTAATTGGTCGATCGAAATTACTTCGCTGGAGCGTTGGGGTGTACGATGCATCATTGATGATGGGTGTATAAGACAAAGGTTCACCATCGCCGAGTGTTGACCAAACGCCTTGGAAGATGTTCGGTATTTCGTCGTATTGAGAGGCGTTCAACCCCGTACCAACCCGCGTACCTATGCTGAATCCGTGGAACACCGGAGATGAAAGGCGGTCAGGTCCCGAATTAAATGTGAACCTAAAGTCGACGGAAGGATGCAGAGTAGAATTGACGTCCCACAATTCGATGATATCTCCTTGAAGGTTGGTCATTGGATGGCCTTGTCGGTCGTGAACAATAGAACCAGTAGACGAATCAAGCACATCTACCGAAATCGTGGCTGTGCTGGTAGTTTCGGTTTCGAGCGTGAGAATACCGTATCCGTTCGGTTGGTTGGGCCCACCGGAGTTTGATGGCAGGAATCCGTTAATGCTCATGTTTGCAGATGCTGGAAGAGGGTCGCCCACTCGGAAGTTATCAACATACCAACCGGCTTTGCCACCATCGGTACCGATGACATCATTGTCCTCCATGACAAAGCGAATCTGAACGTATTGACCCGTGTATGGGCCCAAGTCTACGGCAATGTTTGCCCAACCGTTCGGATTGGTGGCTGTCGTTGATGTGCCACCAAGTGCACCGTCTCCGGGAGTAACACCGTTGCATCTCGAGTCAATCTGCCCAGCTGTGTTTTGGTTGGTGGATACGGTGTAGTATCCTGAACTCCAACTCAACGAAGAATTGGCAAGGCTGATTTCCAAGTAATCAAATCCATTCGGGTCGTTGACATCGAAGTCGTTGTTTTGAGAGGCGCGTATTTCGAGGTAAGCGCAGTCTCGGAAGTAGACTGATGGGTTGGTTCCGCTGCTGGTGCCAAGGTCCAAGTCGTGCCAAGAATCAAAGTAAGCAAGGGAACTCTTGAGTGAAGAGTCGATGAAAATAGTTTCTGAAGTCATCATGTATTTGCGACCGTTTGCTCCTGCGTTCTTATCGGTGTAGTCATCGTCATAGAGTCCAGTACCCCAGCAATAAGTTCCGCTTGCACAGTCGGGAATATCGACATTCGGGGCAACAACGGTTGGATCAAGAGAACCGTGGTCCCATCCGTGTGCACCACCGGACAAAGCGCGATGGTCAATGAAACCGGCCGAAGTTTCTTCAAAATCGGTGAGGAAGCCCTCAGACTTTAGTTCGACAGGAACTGCATTCGAACCGTCTTCGTAGATGAAATCGGCGACGTTCGAGAACTTTGTCAGTTGGTTGTTGTACATTGGATTCCAAACACGAGGCATGGTCTCCAAGTCAATCCGTGTGTGTGCAGCGTGTTCAAGCATCGAAGTCGAAAGATCAACCGACGCACTGGTCACTGTTTCAGACGCTGGGAGATGAACCATTCCCTCATCAACAAACGGGCTTCCATCTCTCAGTTCGATTTCATCGGTGGCGTTTCCGTCTCCAAATGTGGAAACATTTGCTGCTGCTGCAAACGGCGCCAAGAGCATCAGGAATACAAGGAAAAATGCTGATTTAAGTTGTTGATTGTCGTTCGTCAAAGACTCACCCGTTCTCTTCCGAGGATTCCTTCACCTATAACCGCAACGGACCGTTGCCCCATAATCCCCTCCTACGGAGGGGTTGAAAAATCAGTTTCGAATCAAAGTTCGACAACTCTGCGGTTCTTCCAAGCATCCTGTGTGATATGATCGAGGCCACCGAGCCTCTGTTCACTCTTTTCCAACCACT
Source organism: Candidatus Poseidoniaceae archaeon (assembly GCA_029250345.1). Taxonomy (GTDB): domain Archaea; phylum Thermoplasmatota; class Poseidoniia; order Poseidoniales; family Poseidoniaceae; genus MGIIa-L1. Next base: position 11,988 of record JAQXFL010000084.1, on the reverse strand, counting down.
CTAAATTTGCAATCGTGGTCGGCAAGGATGGTCCGAGTGCATCGCAGACTTCAGGACCTATACTCAACTCGAACGTTCCAAGCCCTTGTGACATATGCATGATGGCGGTCTTGTCAAAACCCAGTAACGGCCGGAGCATTTCCAACGCAGTAACTCGTTCAATCGCCCCTAAATTACCAAGAGTTTGCGATGAAACTTGACCCAAGTTCTCTCCCGTCAAAAGATGGGTTGCCCCAACTTCTTTGCCTGCTAAATCTCCAAGGCAACTGTACAGGCGTTTCATGTGAATGAAATACTCTGTATGGCACCATTTTTTCGTGAATAAAGCCAATTGTTCTGCGACCGGTACGACCGTCAGTGAAGTGGATAATTGGCGACGAGCTGCCTCCCCAATCGGGCCGTCCATCTGGAGGAAAAATCGCAGTGCTGCAATCGTTTTCTGTTCTGCCTCAGGGCCAGTCACTGGTTCCTGCGTGCAGTGGACTGGATGGATGTACCAGCCTTCTCTCAACATCCGCGCAACAGCAACCGGTGAATCGATGCCTCCCGAGACCAAAGCAATACACACTTTCTCCTCGACCATAACCGATGGCAATCGCTCAAGGTCAAGAAACCACCTCAAGAGGATTTCTTCGCCGCATGAGTTCTTGAGGGAGAACCTCCTGGCGGTGTTATGGAACCTTACTCAAAAGAGCCCGCCACGCTCATCGAGCACGTCTTTCCAGGAGACACCAACGCCTACGACACGCTGTTTGGTGGAAAATTACTCTCGCTGATGGATAAAGCCGGGGGAATAGCCTGCGCTAAATTCGCACACAGAGAGTTCGTAACCATCTCGATTGATGCGCTGACGTTCATCGCTCCTGCCCGGCAAGGAGACTTGTTGGAAGTCACAGGAAAAGTCGTGTTTACGAGCAGCCATACGGCGTGCACCAAAGTCACGGCAGTCGCCGTTAACAAAGCAACTTGGGAGAAAAAGAAAATTTGTGAAGGGTTCTTCTTTTTCGTTGCAATCGACTCGATGATGCGACCAATACCAATTCCTCAGTTTGTCGTAGAACAAGACGACGAGCAGGAAGACTGGGACCACGCTAAAAACATTCGAGAACAGATGTTGGCGAACCGTAAGAAGTGAAACAACCCCTACCTTCATGTGACCCACATTGGTGGAGCAAACATGCCTGTCCTCAACATTGCAATGATTGGTTCCGATGAATTGGCGAGAGAAATCGCCAAACCTACCGACCAAAGGGACGTTCACACCTATGTCCACAAAGAATCTGGCAGCGATGGTCCTCGGATTCTTTCATTAATACGTCCGGCAAAATACCCTGAGCGACTGCGCCCTTTCCTCAACGCCCTTTCCGCAGCCAGGGTTGGCATCATTGAAGTTTCAGGAATCGATGCGACGCTTGGCGAAGCACTGGTCGCTTTTGCAAGTGCCAACATTACCAAAGGAATCGGCATCATCAACGCTCCAGACGGTGGATGGGTCGACGAAGACCAAGTGAAAATGCTGTTCAAGCAAGCGGGCTTAGGCGAATGGTCGTTCGGCTCGACGGACGGCATTGACCTTCGAAATTCATTGTATCAATACATGGATGACATCGCTGATGAATTGTCTGCAAATGCAAAAGCTCCTCTCGTCATTCCGGTCGACCAACACTTCAATGTCAAAGGCATTGGATTGGTTGCTATCGGCTACGTTCAATCCGGAACAGTCAATGTTCACGATGAGGTTTTCTTGCTGCCGGCAAACGGCACAGGAAGCGCCAAATCACTGCAAGTAATGGACGACGATGTGCCCTCCGCAACTGCAGGCGACCGAGTCGGTCTCGCCCTTCGAGGCGCTAAAGAAGACCACCTCGGCAGTGGAACATTACTGGTCCACCCTGCCGTTGAAGACAAGAAAACCAACACGAGTGTTCCTTTGGCTGTTGTCGCTCATGAACGCTCGACAATGAAACTCAGCCGATCACCTTTCCAAAAGCGTGTTCTTGCTGAAGGCGACGTTGTGCACGCAAGCGTTGACCTACAATTTGTGGTCGGGCGCATTGGCGCTGTGAACGGCGACGAGATGGATGTCACTTGGGAATCACCCCTGTACATCCGCAGAGAAAACCCAGAAGCAACACTCATTGCTCAACTCGATTCAAAGCCTCGAATAATGGGGAATGCAGTGCTCACGCTAAAATGACCCACTCGGCGAGTGAACGACGGTCGAATTATCGCCTTCACATTACGGCCAACGGTCGGTGGTTTGATAACCCAGCACATGTGGTTTGCGCGCTGGGATGCGCACTAAAGTTCAGGAGAAAGGTCCTGCACGTGCAGAAGACTTTGAACTCATCAAAGCACTGCATTTGGCAGGCTCGGGGAGAGTCCGAGCGTCAGTGGATGAGCGCATGCTGTCTCTTGAGACAAGAAGCGGCCACGGACTGGACCTTCGATTATCCAACATTTCTCGTGTCCATCACCATCATACTCGACTTGTTCCTTTCTCATTCGCTCTCATTGGTGCAGGCCTCATCTACATGGCACAACGAATACTGATCCCAAATACGCTACAGATGGTTGCGGCAGCCTTTGGAGTCGTATTCATCCTCGGCTGGCTGGGTACACGAAAGCCTACACTCACCCTCGATACAGAGGCTGGTGATTGCCATACTATTACTGGTAATGATGCTTCACTGATGCGATTAGCCACACTTCTCAAGCGGCTTGAAAGCGGTATGAGCCTTGAAGACGCTCGAATCGGATTGGACATTCTCGACCGAGACACTGAATTTCCTCGCACAGCAATTCGTGAACTGCAGGAAGTTCCTGTTCAACCGGTTCACATCCAAGCACCTACATCCATTAGAACATTCCTTTCCGATGCACTTCCTGAGGACGAAATTTCTGCCTCTGTAGTCTCTTTAGATCTGTTTAATGAGGAAATTGATTTGGACTTTGGAGACCACAGTCCGGCTTCGAGCGGATGGATGACTGGCCAAGACATTGCGGAACCTGTGGCACGAAATGAACACGGGCTGCTCTCAAGAGGTATTGCCAACGCACATGACCGAAGAGGAGCACTGCCTCAAGTTGCACAAACACCCGAACACCGCTTCGCCGACCATCCATCTGCACAATTCCCTACAACCACCACACAGCGACCTGTTTCCTCCTTCCAACAGATTGCCCAATCAACCACTGCTGAACTACCTCGAGAACATCGTGATGTCCATACCACGGATGTGCCTCAATCTTTCATTCCGAGTTTCCAGGGACCAAATGGTGTTCACATGCCCGCCCACTCGGCGCAAAATCAGCGCATCGAATACTTCGAGACGACCGACGTGTTTCGCTCACCCGATTCATTGCAACCAGAGGCTGAACCAACCACTTCGCTGATCGAAAGCGCTCGAACAGTGAATGCCACGGAAACTCCAACACCTGCTGTTCCAGAGATTGTACCTCGCACACGAGGAAGCCGCCTAAGGCCGAAAAGCGCTCAACGACCAGGTACACGACTACGGCCAAAAACCCGTTCGCGTACAACTTCAGTGAATCGGTTTTCGAACATGGTGAGGCCTGCTGCTGCACAGATGATTGGGAACGCAACTGAAATGGCGAACCGATTGTTCAACTCTCGAAACGAACAACAAGCCACTGAAGAGTCATCATCAACCAGAGAGTTGCGACAGCGTTCTGCTGAAACACTGCAGTCTGAATCGATTGAATCGATACTGAACCTTTCGATAAAAAGAGGTGGCTATTTACCTGACAAGGATATTGAGGTGATGCTTGCCCACATGAATCGAAGACAAACCTTCATGGAACAAGATGAACAAGCAATGCAAGAAGTTGCTCAGTTGCCACACCTTGATGATGTCTCGTTTGGAGAACTCAAAGACAGCAAAACACACCATGCTGAGAACGCAGGCAAGGGTGGTCTGCCTCGACTTGACCTGTGAATCAGTTCAACATCTGTTCAAAGTCCGAAAGGCGTTGGTTGAAGGCCTCCAAACTCATCGAATGAAGCGCTTCAGTGCCAAACGATTCGAGGGTGAAACTGGCGCTAACGGTTGCTGAGAGCAAAGCCTGCCGTAGTTCGTCTCGTGAAAGTTCACCTTCGCCTGTTGCGAGATGGGCGGCAATAGAGCCAGCAAATGTATCCCCGCATCCAGTCGGGTCTACCACCTGTTCTGTCGGGTAAGCTGGCAATGAAATGATGTCATCACCATGGAAGGCGAGAACACCGTGTTCACCTCGCTTGACGACCAGTGTTTTGACACCAATCATCTCCAAGACCTTTCGAGCGGCTCGAACGAGGTTTTCATCGTCGGCCAACATGCGAACTTCACCGTCATTGATGATGACCAGATCGACACTTTGCATGACTTCAAGCAGGGAATCCTTGGCGATATTAATCCAAAGATTCATCGAATCAAGCATTGACAATCGGCGGGGTGATGCTTGCTGTAAAACGCTTGCTTGCAATGCTGGGTGAAGATTAGCGCAGAAAGTAATCTGTGGAGAGCAATGAGTTTCTGGGACCTTTGGTTCAAAGTGTTCGAAAACATTGAGATGCGTTTCATGGGTTTGTGCCTCTGCCATCGTCCCGTGATAAGAGCCTGACCAGCGGAAAGTATCGCCCTCGGCTGTCTCAATGCCCTGCAAATCCAGTCCACTGTTGGACAACAACAAACGGTCCTCTTCGGAAAAATCTTGACCTACTACGCCAACCAATCCAACTTTCTCAAGTGATAATCGCTTAGAATGAAACGAACATGCAAGACCAGCATAGGTTGCTGAGCCACCAAGTGCGTCTTTGACATGACCAAGGGGCGAGGCAACACTATCGTAAGCAACACTTCCAACGATGAGAACATCCATGTCTTGCCGTAAAGCGTTGAATACTTGTCCCTTTCGCATCAGTCAAGTGCTCATCCAAGCAACTCTTCGTGCATGTCGATGTATTGAATCGTGATGTCCCGGTTAAGGAAATCCTCTTCGTCCATTATGCGTCGGTGAAGTGGAATCAAGTGTTCAACACCAGAGATAACCGTTTCATCAAGAGCAGTTCGCATGCGTTTGACTGCATCATCACGATCTCTACCCCATACCAATAACTTAGCCAGCAGCGAATCAAAGCAACCCGGCATTTCGTAGCCAGGATGAGCGTGGGTATCGACACGAACTCCGTATCCAGAAGGGAAATGACATTCCCACAGGCGACCAGGACTGGGTATGAACTTGCGGGGATCTTCTGCGTTCAGCCGACATTGAATGGCATGGCCGTGCCATACAATATCCTCTTGTTGTAAAGGAAGTTCTTCGCCTTGGGCGACGCGTATTCCCAATTCTACAAGGTTGTGCCCGGTGATGAGTTCGGTAACAGTGTGTTCAACCTGAACCCGTGGGTTCACCTCCAAGAAGTAAAAATCGCCGTTTGCATCACGAAGGAACTCAAAAGTGGCTAAGCCTTTGTAGCCGACCGATTCTGCACCCTTGCAAACCAGAGCACCAATCTCATCACGCTTCGCCTCGTCCAACCAAGGTCCTTCTTCGACCAACTTTTGATGACGGCGTTGAATCGAACAGAATCGTTCTCCGAAATGAATTGCTTTCTTACCGTCGCCCAACACTTGGAATTCCACGTGCTGCGCCCCTTGGATGTACTTCTCTACGAAAACGCGCTCGTCACCAAAAGCAGACCGCGCACGGGATTGACAGAGTTTGAGTGCGTTTTCGAACTCATCAGATTTCTCGACGATTTGCATACCAATGCCGCCGCCACCAGCTGCAGCCTTGATAATGACTGGATAGCCGATGTCTTCGGCGAGAGCGGATGCAACTGCAGCATCAGAAATCGGCTCGGAAGAGCCCTTAGCAGTCGGAAGACCAGCCGCTTCCATAGCTGCACGTGCTTCGATTTTATCTCCAAGAAGCGTGATGACATCAGCCGATGGACCGATGAACGTGATGCCCTCTTCTTGCAATCTACGGACAAAAGTAGCGTTTTCTGCAAGGAATCCGTACCCTGGGTGAACAGCGTCACAACCCATCTCTTTGGCAGCATGAATGACCGATTCGATGTCGAGGTAAGTATCCAGAGGATTCGCCTTGTAATTGGCATACGCCACATCGGCGAAACGAACTGGGAGAGAAAGGCGGTCCTCTCGACCGTGAATAATCGCAGCCTCAATACCCATATCACGCAGAGTTCGAAGAATTCGAAGAGCTATTTCACCGCGGTTCGCAATGAGTACACGCTTGAATGCCATGATTGACTCGAAGAGCAATTACTCTATGATGCCAACGGTCCAATACGATACAAAAAGGACTTTTTCACAGTGTTCCTTTTTTCTAGAAATATTCCAACAAATCACGATATTAACCGGATTCCAGCCAACGACTTCACTGTTTATGTTATTTTCAAGAAAGTTCGCCACAAATTTGATATGATATGACTGCGATGTGAACACATGACGCAGAAACCCCGAACCGGAGCCGAGGCTCTCGACCAGTTAGCAGGAAAGGACTTGAACAGAGATGGACGAATTGTGAATTTAGTCATTTGCGGTAATTCCAAGTTCTACGATTACGCATGGCTTGAAGACAAATTAGACGTTTGGGTAGAAGCAAACGCCTACCCAGATCTTATCATTCTAGGAGGAGCAAGCGGCGTTGATTACTTAGCAGAACGCTGGGCTGACAACAACAACATCCAGTTGGCAGTTTTCAGCGAAGCATGGACGGCACCGCGCCCAAACTCTGCGCATGATTCTGGACGACCGGAAGCGGTTGCAACGCTGGCAAAAACAATGCTCGACAGCGCTACGCACATGCTCTCCTTCCCAGGCCCAGATTCAGTATGGACGAAACGGATGGAGGAAAGAGCTGTCGAAAATGGGATTCCAGTGACAAGTGTACCCTTGCCAGCTGAAGGACTCGAATGAGCCTCAGTAAACGTCACGCAAGTAACGCTTTTCTTCCCTCATCATGGTCGTACCAATGAAGTGGGTTGCGTCGTCTTCCGACATTCCACCGTGCTCCATGGCGATTTCGATGAGTGCGCGATGAACGTCTTTAGCCATGTAGGTCTTATCGCCGCAGATGTAGAAGTAAGCACCGTTTTCAAACCATTCCCAAATGTCAGCGCCGTGTTCTTTGAGGCGGTGTTGGACGTAAATCTTCTCTTCTTGGTCACGAGACCACGCAGTTGTGAATTTGTACAAATCTCCGCTGTCCATCCAGCCTTCAATTTGTTCCTTGTAGTAAAACTCAGTCTTCGAAGACTGGTCACCGAAAAACAACCAGTTACGGCCTTTACCACCATCGAAAACTCGTTGTTCCATAAAGGCTCTAAACGGAGCGATACCGGTACCTGGACCCACCATGATGATGTCAACATCCTTGTCATCTGGTAGAATGAACGACTTGGTAGGAGACATGAATACGCCAATTGGATTGCCAGTCGCATCGATTTCGTCAGCCATGTACTGGGTGCACAGTCCGCCTCGAGCACGGTTGTGGTACTCAAATCGAACAATACCGACGGTCAGTTCAACGAACCCTGGGTGTGCGTCGTGGGAGGAAGCAATTGAGTAGAGTCTTGGTTTGAGACGTGCAACCAAGTCGAGGAACTCCTCTGGAGAGTACTTGACGCCAAACTCTCGCATGATGTCGACATAGTCTCGAGTCCAAAGGTAGTTCTCAATTTCCTTTTCATCGCCGAGAAGAGCCTCGACCTTTGCTGCGGGGTCGTCAGATGCTTTGCTGGTAGCAAGCCCAGGTGGTGTTGCTGAAGTGTCAGAAGATTCCCAATCCTCGTTTGAACGGCTTCGGGCAACTATTTTCAAGGAGATCTTCATGCCAGATGAGACAACTTTACCTGCGAGCGATTGAACAAACTTCTTGTTCGCCATGTGGACCTCGAAATCTTTCTTGAGGGCTGTATACAAGTTGCGCTCTCCGTTGTGAGTCTCAACAGTATGGTCTCTATCCCAGCCTTGGAGTTCAAGAATCTCCTCGACAATGTGAGGTGGATTTTCCGACATGACGCCAAGAGCATCACCGACCTTGTAATCAAGACCTGAGTCGCCAAGTGCAAAGACAATGTGACGAGTCTCTTTACGAGAACCCTTCCCGTTGAGAATGTAATTCTCGGTTATTTCAGTCATGTAAGGATTCTTTGCGCTCCAATCGGACATAATATCACCACCAACCTAAGGCTGTAGTTGGTCCACAATGGGGACACTTATCATGCTTATTGACCGATGTTGATGCCGATTCGGTCGGCGTCATAGGACCCTCAAAAACCTTCACAATTTTCAAGGATGCAAACGGCCATTTATATGCTGAACCTCTTACTCGGCGACATGACTCAAATCAACAAACCAACAGCACTGATTGTAGGCTCCGGCCCTGGCGGCCTCGCAAGTGCGCTACTGCTCGCCCATTCGGGTGTAGATGTCACCATACTTGAGAAAGAAGAACAAGTCGGCGGACGTACCAAGCTCGTTCATAAAGACGGTTACACCTTCGACCGTGGACCTACATTCTTCCACTACCCAGAGGTTATTGAAGAGATTTTCAAAGCCATTGGCCGAGACGCTCACAAGGAACTCGGACTCATGCCCCTCGATCCAATGTATCGCCTCGTTTTTGGTGCTGGCGGTCACATCGATGCGACAAGTAACCTTGACGAGATGACTGAGAGGATCCGTGAACTTGCAGGTGACAAGAACGCCAAGGGATTCGAAAAGTATGTCCTTCAAAACCGTAAGAAACTCGACTTTTCCAAGCAATGCCTCCAAACTCCATGGACCAGCCCCCTCAATATTCTCTCTAAGAGGGCAATGCGAGTTGCGACTATTCTCAAGCCGTGGGCAAGTGTCGCAGGCGACCTGAGCAAACACTTCGATGACGAGCGAGTACGTCTCGCAATGTCTTTCCAGACCAAATACCTCGGAATGAGTCCATTCCACGCCCCGTCGTTGTTCACCATTCTCGCCTTCCTTGAGTACGAACACGGAATTTTCCACGCCAAAGGTGGCCTCGGCAGTATCACCAAGCGAATGGGAGAAATTGCTGAAGAAATGGGCGTCAAAATCCGATGCAGCACACCCGTCACATCCCTCATCTTCGAAGGTAAAACCGTCGTCGGCGCCCGAATTGAAGGCGAGGACATATTGGCCGACAAAGTTGTCGTAAACGCAGACTTCGCTCACGCCATGACAACGCTTGTACCGAACGAAAAGCGTAAGAAGTGGTCCAACAAGAAACTTGAGAAGAAGGGATACTCCTGTTCAACCTTCATGCTTTACCTCGGCGTTGACAAGCAGTACGATCATCCACACCACCAAATCTATGCTTCGTCAGCCTACGAAAAGAACCTCCAAGACATCACCAACCACAAACTCACTTGGGATGATCCGTCGGTATACGTTCAAAACGCCAGCATCACCGACGACAGCCTAGCGCCTGAAGGACATTCCACAATTTACGTCTTGGTTCCAGTCCCGAACACTCACGACACCATTGTGTGGGACGACATCAAGGCAGATTATCGAGATACGATTATCAAGCAACTCGGCAAGCTGGGTTACGACGATATCGCAGATCACATCGTTTCTGAGACCGTCGTCACACCCGACGACTGGGGTGCATCTGATATCTACCGTGGTGCGGTATTCAACCTTACACACGACCTCAAGCAGATGTTATGGCGACGACCGCAAAACCGGTTCGAAGAGGCAAACAACCTCTACATCGTCGGTGGAGGAACCCACCCCGGCAGCGGATTGCCGACCATCTTTGAAAGCGCACGTATCAGCAGCAAACTACTGCTAGCTGACTTGGGAATGCGCCCTGATTGGAACGGTGTCGACTCTTGGTTCCAAGATGTTCGCAGACCAAAGGTCAAAGCAACAGCAGCCAAACCTGCACAAGCCACACAAAGGACGACTGGTGACGGTCATGCTGCGTGAAACTTTACTCGCCTGCTTTACGATATTGATGTTCCTTGCTGGATGCGTCCAGCCGGATTCAATGATTGAAGATGAAGCCTCAAACTCAAACCAGATTCCGTTTGAACTCACCTTCTCTGCAGACACGCTCGACCGAGAAGAAGACGGCACCCCCGAATTCGATCTAAAAGAACAATTAGAAGATGGACCAGTAATGCTTCTGTGGATTGGTGCTGGTTGTACCGGATGCCATGATTGGACGGACATGATTCGTGAAAAAATGGATGAAGGCGTATTTGATGAATCAAACATGACCATCGTCAGTGTTCATCGATGGGGAGAGTTTGAGACGAAAGACGATATCGAAAAGGTGTTCGGCCTAGAAGATGAGTCCGACCACTACACACCATGGACAATTGTCACACCCACAGAACTCACCCAAGCCGTAGACTTCAACACCGAACAAAGCACCGGCGCCTCGATTTACTCAGCATACGGCAATCCTGGTACTCCGACGTTACAGGTCATTGCTCCAAACGGGGTACTGGCATGGCAATCGAAAACATACTGGGCCAATGAAACTGTCTTCGACGACGGTTTTTCGTTCTTTGAACGACAGGTGAACGAAGAGTGAACCTCAAAGACCCCGAGGGTATCCAAGAGTTAAGCAGCCTGCAAGGCGGCCGGTGAAAACCATGGGTGAAGGCATTAAACTACCAGTCCTGAACGGACTGGGTCGAACAAATCGTATCGATAACTGGCTCAACAAACCGATTGCAATGGGACTGGGTCTCACCGCTGCAATGCTCTACACTGCATGGCGACTGTTCCTCTTCCCCGAATCGATTTCATACGAACTTGAAGGCTCGAAAGTCATGTCACCCATCTTCTCGCCGAATGTCCTTGAATGGGAGTTATTCGGCCTCAAAGACTGGGATCATCCGTCGTGGGTCAACGCTGCAGTTCTTGTGCTGTGGATTCCTTTTGGATTCCGAGGCACCTGCTACTACATGCGCAGAGTCTACTATCGGACGTTCTTCGCCAGTCCTGTTGCGTGCTGGGTTGACGAACCAGAAATCAACAAGAAACTCGGATACAAAGGCGAAAAGCGTCTTTTCATCTTCAACAACCTCCACCGCTACTTCCTCTATGCGGCCATGATTATTCTGGTCATCAAGTGGTGGGATGTCACCCACACCTTGCACTTCAGTGATGGATGGGGCATGTCGCTGGGTACACTTGTGATGGCTGTAGAAGCATTCCTTCTTACCATGTATGTCACGTCCTGTCACGCTCTACGTCATCTTGCTGGTGGTGCATTGGACCGCTGGACAACTGGCATCAGTCGACTTCGAGGCAAGTTGTTTGGACGTATCAGCATCCTCAACCGTTCGCACGGATTCTGGTTTTGGACCTCCCTAACCTTTGTTTTCTTTGGAGACCTGTGGGTTTTAGCTGTCAGTGAAGGCTATTTGAGCGATGTGGCGCTGTTTGTAATTTGAGGTGAAAATGATGACTGAAGAATACAAGAAATACGAATACGATGTTATTGTCATTGGAGCAGGTGGCGCTGGGCTGCGTGCAGCGATTGAAGCAGCACGAAGCGGTGCTAAAACCGCTATCATCACCAAATCTTTGCTCGGAAAGGCACACACGGTCATGGCAGAAGGTGGCTGTGCAGCGGCTCTGCAGAACGCTGACCCACGAGACGGTTGGAAGGTTCACTTCCACGACACCATGAAAGGAAGCAAGTGGCTTGCAGACTGGAGAATGGCTGAATTGCACGCCAAAGAAGCACCTGACCGTGTCCGAGAACTCGAACAATGGGGCGCAGTCTTTGACCGAACACCGCAGAACACCATCAATCAACGAAACTTCGGAGGGCATACATTCCCACGGCTCGCACACGTTGGTGACGCTACCGGGCTCGAACTTATTCGGACACTCCAAGAGCGTGGAATACACGAAGGTATTGACATCTTCATGGAATACACCGTTCGTCATTTGCTCAAGGAAGGCGACCGCGTCA
>JAQXFL010000062.1 GCA_029250345.1 Candidatus Poseidoniaceae archaeon | reverse complement strand
CTATCTGAGTATATGTTCTAACTTGACCCCGAGGGATTTGTTTCAAGGCCTTCCATACTTTGAGTTGAAATTCAGTACCAACTAAGGGAGGATGTTCAACCATGAGACGCCGATTGTATGTAACCACTTATTGCTTTCCGAGTGATTTATTCGATAAAAAGAGACTTGCATTTTCACTAAAAACGTGGTGCCGGGGGCAGGATTCGAACCTGCGAAGCTTTACGCAGAGGATCTTGAGTCCACCCCCTTTGACCGCTCGGGAACCCCGGCTTCTTGTTGGGCGTGGGACAGTCTGTTTTTGACTATTCCTCTTGAGTTAACTCAACCAAATCTTTCGGACGCGGTGGTGGAAGGGTACTGCGGTCAAGGGCTAAATGGACTTGGTCGGCAATATATCGGTTCGATTGTTCACGCCGACGAAGAATCGATGCGACGAATATGCCACCTGAGATCAAGACAACGAGCACTGCGAAACCAAGCGCAGTCGTCGTCTGACCACTGTTTTCGTCGTATTCATCCACGTTCGCCATTGACACAGGAACATTGCCCGTATGATTGACAATTTTCACTGTGAGGCCGAGACGACCCGTTTTCCATGCCTCAACTTCCCAGAGATAGTCAACCCAAGAACCACCTTCAATGAAGCTTGAGTTGGTTTCGAGAAGCATGCCTTCATCGTCGTAGCATTCAACGGTCACGTTTCCGGCAAGAACACCAATGTTCGACACACGTACAAAGATAGAGACCTGCTCGCCGACTTTAGCACGGTACGGGGTGGCTACGATGTTCTCGAACTGCGGTTCAAAGGCAATCCAACGGAAATTCGGAGTGATTGGTTCGACTTCAGTTCCGAATCCTGAAAGAACATTACCGGATTGGTCTTTACCGCTGAACCATACAACCAATTGATCGCTCTTCACCAGAAGCGAAGCATTGGAAGGCCGCATATCAATTTGAGAGGAGAAGGTCGACGTGATGCTGGTTTGGCTCAAGAAGTCAACGTATGCTGCACCTTGTGAGCCGTCTACGAGGTTGCCTGCTCGAGTGAAATACCAGTGCATCTGAATCGAAGAACGATTCATTCCGACCTCATCATTCACCATGAGTATGACATCGACCTCGTCCAAAGCATTCGAATCAATTTGAGAAAGAATCCCTGGAGGAATGGAAATCCGAGGCGATTCACTGTCAAACGTAATGTTGAATGTCTCACGCGAGAAAAATGTTGGCAAGCCCATTACCTCGAATTCGAGCATAGCCTCTTGGAGTTTCACGACCGACGGGTCGAGATGAACGGTCATAACAGCCTGACCTTGAAGTGAGAAACTGACGTTGGAACTGGAACTGCGTTCACCGTCGCTCAATACGGCTTGAAGTAAGACCGAGTCTGGCAAATGTTCAGCCGCAATGGAAGTGTTTGCATGATACAAACCGACGCTCACGGAAAGTGTGTCGTTCTTGTGAACCCAAAGTTTGGATTCTTCACGGGCACCAAAGGGAAGTGTTTGGTCGCGAATATCGAACGAACTCAATTCAAGTTGACTGGACAGCGTCCAATCGAATACGCTCATTCTCGATAAACCGAGACCAAGGTCTTGTCCTTCATCGTAGATTTTCAACGAAGGTGTTCCAGTCATCGAGTTGCCAAGCAGGTCCCAAGACATTCTGAAGTGGATTTCAACCTGCCATTCCGCAAGCAAAGGATGCTTGGACACATTGACGAACGGCGCTGTTGCAAAGCATTCCTCATCGTAATCAACCTGTTGGAATCGAGGTTCATACTTGACGGTACACACCTCGTTTTGATCACGGCTTAGCAAGGCAAACTCAATCAAATCAAACGACTCGATTCCGTTGCCATCGGTCACAGTGAATGCAAAAGTGTGCTCGTTTCCGGACAAAAGTTGTGATTGGAATAAATCGAACGACACGGTTTCTGTATCGATGGTCGTATCGTAGCGTTCCTGCACCTCAAAGGTAGCGAGATCAAACGCTTCTCCAAATTGACCTCCACCTTCGAGTGGATTTCCAGCTAAATCAAATCCTTTGACGACAATGCTTGCTGTTCCAGACGATTGTCCGGCAGGCAAAATCTGTTGCCATGGCAGCAAAGGCAGGTCAATCAGAACTGAGGTTAGACCGGAGTTGAACGTCACCGTTTGAACACTGTATTCATTCGCTTCCATTATTCCGTTACCGTTGGCGTCATCACTGGATTCAAGCCACGTGTAGAGTTGCAGAGAGTTGGATAACCCTTCTGGGTCTTGTAAATTGAGACGTAGCGCAATATCCTGTTGTGCTGTCCAGATGTGACCATCGGCTGGCACATAATCACCCGATTCAAGTGCGTCGATGGAAACGGTTGTTGGATGTACTTTATCAAACAAATACGGTATACTGATGAATGGATTGGTTTGATCTTCACTGGAAGAAGTATCTTCGTCAATTGGACCTGAGCGATGGACATGAGGAGAAAGAAGAATACGGGTGTTACTCGGAATCACATCTCCCATACCGGGTGTTTGGAGATCAATGGAGAAAGCGCCGTTGGCATCGAGATCTCCGAACCACGAAGTGCTCCAATCAACTGCTTCACCGGGCCATTCATTTGGACCTCCACTAAAATTCACTGGAGGCACTGCAGTGGCATCAATTCGGATTTCTGCATCACTCGATTCGACAAAAGCATTCGCAATTCCTTCAAATCGGACTTTGCCGGTTGCCACCATCTCTTGACTTGCGTTCAAATGGAAAGGCCACTGAGGGTTTGACCAGTCGTCAAGAACTCGATTGAGATTATCGATGACGTTGAATTCAACAACTTCCAAATCATTCTCGACTTCGTTGAAGGAAGTTTGCCGTACTTCGATATCAGGACCTGTCGAAAAACCATCAACATCTGTCGCCTTAGCGAGCACGTACAAATCATCTACGTCGTCCATTAACCAGTGGCTGGTCAAAGACCAATTGATTGAGCAGGTGTTCATGGTGCATTGAGCCAAAGATTGTGACGCCTCCAAAGAAGCGAATCCCGCTCCGGAAAGTTGTCTGAATTGAGGCGTTGAGTCAAGGTTGTACACCTCAACCTCAATCAATTTGCCATCGTAATTTGGTTGAGCCGAAAGTGCGAGAGATACCGAGGAAAGGTCCGGTCCATCAACGTCCATGCTGTGAGCATCACCTCTCCAGTGGTGGGTTTCAAATTGGATGGTTTGTTTGGGTAACCAGCGTACGTGGACTGGGGTGAGAACCCTATCGACGAGTTTGGTCTGCATCGTATAGCTAAGATTGACCATTTGAGAACCGCTCACCGATTGTACATGAAGCGGCAAGCCCACCAGCGAAGCCGGAGACTGGGCATAGGATTGGTTCAGTAGAACATTGAGTACCTGGTGAGACAGTTGTGTTGTCAAAGTTTGTTGATGAGGTATGAAATGTAATTGAGAGAAGTTCGCAGTAAAGTTCCCATGTACTTGCATATCAAGAGTGCAAATGTCAAGATGCTCGGTATACTGTACTTGAGTGGAACATACTGATGTGAACTGAATTCGATGATGCTGCTGAGATGATGTCAATTGCAAATCAACGGTTTGGAGGTTGCCGTGCCGTAGCAAGCCAGCTGAGCCATCACTGGTGACGGCAGCCAAGTAACTGATGTCAAACCCTGAAACGAGTGAAGAGTCGCTGTTTCGAGCGACGAGAACCGACAATTGTGCTGAACTCATTGCCCCAGAGTGAGAAAATGAGAGGTTCTCAAATCCACTTACAACCGGTGACTGTGGCTGCTGGAAGGCGTGAAAGTGTTGATTCAGTCCAAGCGTAGAACTTGCTGTAGACTCCGGCCATGCGAACAGCGTAGTGGGTGGAGTTCCCAATCCAACTTCTGTTCCAACCGGGGCAACTGAACAATACGGTTCGAAAAGGAATCCTTTCGAAGATTGACCTGGCGACCAAGTTAAAGCGAAATCAACAGACATTTTCGGTCTGCCTTGGCGCTCAATGATCTGAGAGAGAGTTGGATACGGGGAAGCCTCCCATTTGGATGCCACGACAGAATAATCGCTGTGTAGAGCGCTTAAGTTACCGGCAAGCAGTTGATATTGGGCTGTTTGAAACGGGCAAAACGCCTTGGTTTCCCACATCAAGGAGACATAACTTGCCGTCGACGGAGTTCGCAGAGTATAATCACTGCTCGTCTCCAGCTGTTCAAGATTGGTGCCGGTGAATCCAGACGAGTGAGCAAGATGGTAAGCATCGAAATAGGTAAGCGTTCCAATCGAGAGGCGTTCGATGCTTGGTGTGATTAAGCGATCGAGACTTGTCATATGAGCGCGGATATACAGTTCAGTATATTGAGCCGCATCGAAGGGCAAGTCGATAGGTAGCGTTCTGTTTTGATATCCAGCGATTGCTGTTCCATTGGCATCAAGAACATCGAATCTCACGGTGGTGTTGGATGGTTCAACTACGAATCCATCGAGTTGCCCCCAACCGAACACTGGGTCTGGTGTGAGGACTTCTGAAGTCCATGACCCGTTCGGCTCGTAGACATCGATTTCAATACCAGCATCGTCAATATACCACCCGTCAAGTTCGACCAATTGGTCGGAGAAAAAGGTGAACTTAGCACGCACTGTAGAACCCGTAAGATTGGAGAGGTCGTATTCTTTCAAATCAAATCCACGTTGTACATTGTGGCATCCGCCCAACACCCTAGAACCGTCGAATATGGCTTGATTGTACAAGGGAGAGTTGATGTTCGTGGTCGAGAGTTGGTCGTGGAATCCGTTGTAAGTCGGAGGGATAAACCACCAATTTTCGCCACCATCCGTCGATATCGAAACAGCTCCACCGTCCCAATTCGCCTCGGTACATACCCAACTCCTGAAGGTGAGGCGAGAGGTCGAATTTTCGGGAATGTAATATTCAGGAGTGAAGAGTTCGGTCCACATGTCACTGCGATATTCATCATCAAGGTAGATTCCTGCTCCGCTCAAACCCGAATGCCACACGCCTGGCCCGAATCCAGAGGAATTACTGGTCGCTCCAACATCCCAACGCCGGTTCGTTTGCGACCACAGAGACCAACCAGCGGGTAATTCATTTCCGGAATCAAAATCAAAAACTGTCGCCTGAGGAGAGTTGTGTTCGAAAAAGGTCAACCATTGCCATTCGTTAGGAGCAGTGCTAGACTCAAGCCAACCGCCAACTGAACCGTTGATTCCGGTTGGTTGTGCGGTGAAATTATTGAGCAGTGTGTAGGATTGGTTGGATGTACCGCGATTCACCCACACACCCAAATCATCGATTGCAATTCCTTCCCAGGCAGAAGAGGTAGACCCACCGTAGTTGATTTGGTTGTTCGTTTGTACATTGAATCGAAGGTAAATGTTGCTTACATTTGCTGGGGTACTCGTCGACCAAGGCAGAACGAAGGTAAACGGACACCATCTGTTCGCCGAATCACCACCGTTGAACCATTGCCCGTTGCAGACAGCGCCGACTGAAGGAAGTCCAGGGTAGTTGGAGAGGCTGTTGTATGATAAGCCATTGTTATACGAAATTTCTACTGTTAATGTATCAAAGGCTGCTCCTTGAATGTCCCAATTTGACCAGACTTCAAGCTCGACGTTTTGGCCCGTCAAATTCGTAAAATCAACTGGAAGGACAAAGTCTCCGTCGGCGTTCGGAGCATAGTCCGCGGATAAGTTTCCATGAAACCAAGCGCCGGGGCTATCGCCCTGATTCCGAACTTCAAAATTATCGACAAACCAACCTCCACGCAGTCCAGAAGAGGAACTCGTTTGGAAGCACAACCTGAATTGAACAGTGGGTTGGAACTGGGAAACCAGCGTGTCAAGTTGGAAAGAAGCCGAATTCCAAGCCGAATCTTCGCCGTTCCACACACTGCTTGGAGTGGTATTGAGTGCTGAAGTGGAGGAATAACCGTCAAGCGGCGAGAGAAGGGCCCAACTTCCATTCATGTCGCGCATTTCGACCCATGCTGCATCGTCGTTGTACAGAGCAGTCCAATGATCAAATTGAAGCGTATAGTTGCTGATACGGAAAGGAGTATCCACCGCTGGAGATACAAAACATCCATTCATGTCAGAGCCGAGATCTCCTCGGGCATGGGTGGCGAGAAAGCCGATGGAATTCGAACCGTTGGTAGGAACTGCCATTCCCGAGTTCGATGAAAACGGAACGATACTGGGCCGTTGGATGGACCAAGCCTCATGGTCATCACCGCTCCCGAGCCATCGTGCTGGTGCAACAACAGTTGATTCGAAATCGGTAATTGTACCCAGCGAAGAATTGGTCGCAAGCGTCAATTGGCCTCCGTGGCCGATGCCGTTGGTCATCGAATGGGTTCCGTTCCACTGATTCAGAGCGCCAACACCATAGTGAGTCCCGTTCGAAGCAGAGCGATTCCAAAGCGGCTCAACCTCAACAGTGCCGTCCATGAATGTATGATTTGATGGAACTTGAATCAAGGAAGACAAACTGGAATTCACGCTGGTTTGATTCGGTGCAGGATGGAAGAACAATTCACCGGTCGAATCGTAATCCGGTTCAGGAAGTAAACTGGCTCCAAAATCGGAATCGTTTGCCGCAGAGAAAACACTGCTCAACATGAGAAACATGAGGAACAAAGCAGTGCCTGCAGACTTGCGTCTTGGCAAAAATGAATCTCTTATCTTGGACACAATCAAACACCTCGCTCTGCGAGGTGAGCCATTGAATATGAATGAGCGCGCTCGTTGTTTGATAAATCGGGAATGAAGGGTTCAAAGTATGTCGGCCATAGGAGTGAACGATGTCGAACCTTGGCGACCTTGACAGTGCTCAGTCGCGCGAGGTAGAAGAACAACTGTTTGCGACGCATCGGTTGCAAATTAACCGCCATGTTCCAGTTCCACTTCCTCGCCAAGATTTCTGGAAAATGGTTCACCAACTTCTCGGCAGCCTCGATAATGAGATACAAAACATGCTCATGAAAGGCATGACTGGGATGCGACTCCAAAACCTTCAGAAAAGACAGGCCAATATCCGCCTTATTGCTTCAGAACTCGCTCGGAAGAGGTTGGTTGCCATGATGCAGCACGTGTCGTCTCAATCGTTGCGCACATCTACACAACCTGGACAAGACTTGCCAGCATTAGACTGGCAGCGACATGATCCTGCTGAGAAAGCAATTTATCATATGATGCAGGTGCAAATTGACCGCTTCAAGATGGAAGTTGATTGGAACTCCATGCAAAACGGTATCGCAGGCGAGCTTCGCCCAGAACAAACGAGACACGCTCCAGGTACAATGCAACTCGATTCGTACATCGATGCAAGTCTGACCGGTGCAGCACCGCCTGATTTAGCATTTGAAGACAAAGAACCACCTGTGCAGGCTATGGAGTACAACGGTGATGACGAAGAACGGTTTGTCGATGAAGAATGGCCTGACATCGATGAATACATTCACGCAGACTTAGCGGATGCTCCGCCTGCAAAAAGTGCTGAACAGCCCCCGTCGACCTCACCGGCGAACGAGAGTAAAAAGCACGCTGCTGCACTTGAACTCGCACCATCAAAGAAGTCATCCTCTCCGATAGAAATGTTCGACATGAACCCCGAACCAAAAGAGGAACTGGTGAATGTTGAAGAACAATCATCAGAAGAAAATGAACTCCAACGGATACGGGTTTTGATTTCTAGCCCTGAACCCATCGCAACTAAGAACGGTGAAGAACTGATGCTTGAGGAAGGCGATGTACAGTTTGTTGACGCTGAAACTGCTGCGTGGCTCATCGAGTCGGGCGTGGCTGAAGACGCTGCACTTTGAAGCAAAGCAATCTTCGCTTTGAAATCAATTTGACGCAGCCTCAGTATGAAACAGCCTATCGGCATTCTACAGTAACTGCGAGTGATCATTCGTTCGACGAATCAGTTGACAGAGCGCATTGAAAGTTCAATGCTAACGGTGTCAGGAATTGGAATTCGAGTCACTTGTCGGAGAGCGGATTCGCCCTTACCGGAGGTGATGTCCATCTCAAGAAGACGCTTGTGAACACGGAGTTCCCAGTGATCGTACGTCTCGACGCCTTCGCCATCAGGTGCTTTGCGCACTGGGACGACAAGGTGACGTGTCGGCAACGGGATAGGACCTCGTAGAGAGATTCCACCGGTGTCGCAGATGGTCTTAATTTGGCTAGCAACGTTATCGATATCTCGATGATTTTGGCCGGTGAGCTTGATAATCGTGACTGCTGCCATAATGATTCCTTCCGATTCCTTCCGATTTCTTCAAGTGATGAATCACTTCTTGTCAATCTTCAAACAAACGCCTGCTGCGACGGTCTTACCCATGTCACGGATAGCGAAGCGAGAGAGTTCAGGGAACGTGTCCATTTGCTCAATAGCCATTGGCTTGTTTGGTTGGAAACGGATGAGACATGCGTCGCCTGTCTTGAGGAAAGACGGGTTAGCTTCCTTACCGGACCTGTTGGTCTTCTCAAGCAGTTCGAGGAATCGAACAGCGACTTGAGCGGTGTGTGCGTGGAACACTGGAGTGTATCCGACGGAAACAGCCTTTGGAATGTCCATCAATTGGATTTGACCGACGAAGGTTTCGTCGTGACGAACGAACATTGGTTCGCTGTCTGCGTATCCAGCGACGTCACCACGGCGGATGTCGACTTGTGCAAGACCACGGACGTTGAAACCAACGTTGTCTCCAGGCTCTGCCTTAGGGACCATGGTGTGGTGCATTTCAATGGACTTGACTTCAGCAGACTTCTGTGAAGGGTTGAAGACGACTGTCTTTCCAACGTTCAAAGTTCCTGTTTCAATCTTACCGACTGGGACTGTACCGATACCGGAAATCTTGTAGACATCCTGAATTGGCAAGCGAAGTGGCTTGTTGATTGGCTTTGAAGGCATAGTGATCTTGTCGATGGCTTCGAAGAGTGTTGGTCCGTTGTACCATGGGCACTTGTCGGGCTTATTGAACCCATTGTCGCCGTTCAAAGAGGATGCAGGAATCATTGGGACATCGTC
>JAQXFL010000055.1 GCA_029250345.1 Candidatus Poseidoniaceae archaeon | reverse complement strand
CATGGGGTGCAATCCATGAACACGGCGGCGATACTGGTTCAGTTGGGTGGGGTGGAGAATTCTCAGCCGAAACATCGGAAAAGGGACTGCTGCGAACACATACAACGGTCAACACCATTCAATATCTTGCCAAGAATCCAACCGAGGCATGCCGTGTGTTTTCGGTTGACCGAGTGTTCCGCAAGGAAGCAATTGACCGTACCCATCTACCTGAGTTCCACCAAATTGAAGGAATCATCATGGAAGAAGGAGCAAACTTGCAAATGCTTGTTGCAACCCTCAAAACATTCTATGCAAAGATGGGCTATCCAGAAGTTCGTGTCCGTCCTGCTTATTTCCCCTACACAGAACCAAGCCTCGAAATTGAAGTCAAGTGGAGAGGAAAGTGGCTTGAACTGGGTGGAGCGGGAATATTCCGTCCTGAAGTTACCGAGCCGTTGGGCATCTCTTCACCGGTGCTCGCATGGGGAATGGGCCTTGAACGGCTTGCAATGCTTGTTCTCGGACTCGACGACATTCGTCAACTCTACATTTCCGACTTGGAATGGTTACGAAACCAACCGATTCTTTGACGGCGCATACCGAATCGAGCCATTCACGGGTTAAGGCTCGTATATCTTCAATCGGGTATTTAGGCAAAGAGAATTGAGGTCTGCATGCAGTGGACCTATACCATGGTTCACTGGAGGGATACAACATGACCGATTTCCAATCACTCGGACTCTCCGAGACACTTCTCAAAGCAGTGGCCTCAGAAGGCTATACTTCACCCACACCCGTACAAGAACAATCCATTCCGCCCTTGCTTGAAGGTCGAGATGTGCTTGGTGTTGCTCAAACTGGAACCGGTAAAACGGCAGCATTTGCCTTACCTGTTCTGCAAATCATGGGCAGAAAAAAACCACAAGGAAAGCGACACATTCGTGCTCTGATTCTTTCACCAACCCGAGAATTAGCAGCTCAAATCGATGAACGCTTCGCAGCCTACAGTGAGCATATGGATATTCGGCATCGGGTCATTTTTGGTGGTGTCAAGCAAAACCCACAGGTTCGCGCTCTGCAAAAGGGACTGGACATTCTCGTTGCTACGCCCGGACGGCTTCTTGACCTCATAGGACAAGGCTTTGTAGACATCACGAAAGTGGAATTCTTCGTACTGGATGAAGCAGACCGAATGCTCGACATGGGATTTATTCGAGACATTGAGAAGGTTCTCAAACTCCTTCCAAACAAGCGTCAAAATCTGTTGTTCAGCGCAACAATGCCAAAATCGATTGCCAAGCTCGCTGGCTCGTTTTTGAACAACGCAGTCATGGTCGACGTCAGTCCAAAAGAGATGACCGTCGATCGAATTGAACAGAGAATCATGTTCTTGAGAAAAGCAGACAAGCGACGATTGCTGGTCCAACTCATCAAAGATGAGCGGGTAAAGTGTGGTATTGTATTCACTCGAACCAAACACGGTGCCAACCGACTGGTCAAGCAATTGGACCAGAGCAACATCGCAGCAGCGGCCATTCACGGCAACAAGAGCCAAGGCGCGAGAACTCGAGCGTTAGCAGGATTCAAAGATGGTACAATTCCAATTCTTGTTGCAACAGATATTGCAAGCAGAGGAATCGATGTCGATGGCATCACGCACGTCTTCAACTACGATTTACCGAACGAACCTGAAAGTTACGTCCACCGTATAGGAAGAACGGCACGTGCCGGACGCAGCGGCATTGCATACGCTTTCTGTGACGATTCGGAAAGCGGATATTTGGTTGGCATTCAGCAACTGATCGGAAAAGAAATTCCTGTCGAGAGTTCACACCCGTTCCATTTCATCGGAGCCATTCCAAAACCTGGGCAAAAGCCGGGTAAAATCAAGGAGAAGTCCGGAACCAAAAAGCGACCACGGAATCAAAACTCAAACCGTGGAAGGCAGAACAACAACTCTCGCCAAAACAACAACCGTTCATCCGGTGGAGAACAATCGAGCCGCCCACGCAGGAATAACCGTTCTAGAAACAACCGCAGTAATCAAAGCGACCGTGGCAATCAAAATCATCGATCAGACCGTGACTGAAACACTGCGTTCGTTTGAATAAACGCAAGAGTTCGCTTGAGAGGGCGAAATGACATTCATTTGTCGTGTGCTTTCAGCTTCCAAAGTTAAACCTCAGAAGAGGTAAACTGTGCGCATGAGTCCTACGACTGGAACCAGCCTAAGGAAAGCAATAGCCTATTTCGAGTGCTATGGCGAAGCCACAGCGGAATCGTTCAAACGTGGGAAGTGTTGCTCAGTAAGCGAATCACTTGTTGGTGATTGGAATCCCGTTGGAGTCCTTAAAACTGCCTGTAGCAATCATAATGACGTCAATGAGGTACCAAATGCCGCATGCACCGAGGGTGATGAGCTTGAG
Organism: Candidatus Poseidoniaceae archaeon; assembly: GCA_029250345.1. Classification (GTDB taxonomy): domain Archaea; phylum Thermoplasmatota; class Poseidoniia; order Poseidoniales; family Poseidoniaceae; genus MGIIa-L1. The sequence goes on along the minus strand of JAQXFL010000055.1, from coordinate 2,752 downwards.
AATCCCGGTTCCAATTTTACCTGCGTAAAAATGGTCGACCCCTAAGGATCCGAGAACGATTGAAAGTATGAGAAGTACTGTCCAATCTTTGTCTGATGTCATTGCTGCTTGTTCCATGCCTTGTGGTTGCATAACCTTCGCTCTGCATGTCGCATTATAATGGTTCTGCCGACAAAAAGGAGATTAACCCGAATCTCAACGACCCGACAATGAAATGGCCGGGAGTCAATGCCGCATCCATCACTGCCGCTGTAACCAGTGGTGCACTTGTGGTTTCTGCAGTCCTTCCGCACGGCCGGGTCGATGGAATGAAACTCTGCCCAATCTACTATGCAACAGGCCATGAGTGCCCTTTTTGCGGCATGTCACGCGGATTTGTCGCCATAACTCACTTTGACGTGCCAAGTGCACTGGAGTTTAATCCGGGCTCCCCGCTCATTTACGCAGCCTTCGTCTACCTCTTATGGGCGTCCATTCAAGCGCTTCGGAACGGAGAAAAACAATTGAAACCAATGAATAAATCACTCTACATGGGCTGGCTTGTTCCATCGCTGCTGGTCTTTTCGTACATGTTCTATGTTCGAATTATCGAGGCATTGATATTATGACGGGCGTGAGAAGCATGGAATCATCAAACAACCGTACTCTGTTGCTCATTGATTGCCAAAAGGGATTCGATGACCCAAAATGGGGAATACGTAACAATCCAAACTTTGAGGAGAATACAAAATCGCTCATCCATCAATGGAGACTTGAGAATCAAAATGTCGTCCATGTACGCCATTCCTCTACCGAAGATGGCAGTCCACTGCAACCAGACGCACCTGGATTTGAGTACTACGATTGGGCAATTCCAGTGAGCGGTGAGAAAGAGTTCGTCAAAAACGTCAACAGCGGTTTCATCGGCACAGACCTTGAGGCATACCTGCGGGAAAGCGGGAGAACACACCTGGTCATTGCTGGACTCACTACCAACCACTGCGTATCGACCACAGTGAGAATGGCGGGCAACCTCGGCTTTGAAGTTGAGTTGGTCTCGGATGCTTGCGCAACTTTCCCTCGGAAATCACCGGATGGTGATATGCTTGATGCCGACCTTATTCACACGGCTGCACTGGCAAGCCTTCACGGTGAATTTTGCACCGTGAAGACCTGCAGTCAGATCCTCAACAACATGTAGACTCGTTCAAGAATACTTTTGCCATTCAGTTCCGGTCCACCAGTAGGTGTTACCGTCGTCCATTGCTCTCCAGGTGTAACCTGCTTCATCGGTCCATTGTCGCAGAACAGTAGGTTCTGCCACAGCAGGTTGTGGGATGACTTCCACGGTCTGAATCGGTTGGACTTGTGCCACTGATGCAACTTGTGCTACTTGTGCCGGCTGTGCCACCTGAGCAACTTGCTGTGCAGGTTGGTATTGCTGGGTTTGTTGAACGGACTGATACTGCTGTGCGGGTTCAGTTGCGTATGCGGTTGTAGCTGCTGCTTGAGTCCCAGCATATGACGTGGTTGAAATCGGTTGCAATTGGTTTTCCAATCCGCCCTGGACGAAGTTCTTCGAAGCATCATTATCTCCACTTCGGCTGCGCATGAACAACAATCCGCCTGCGCCACCACCAAGGACCAAAATCACGACGATAAGAATCCATAGGAATCCGCCTTCATCGTCTGAATCGCCACTTGCACCGTCGGTTTGGCCGGTTGTGTCGGTTGTATCAGTCGTGTCAGTAGCATCTTCAACTGGAGGCATCAACACCTTGTCAATAACGTGGATGACACCATTGGAGGTCATCACATCAGCGCCGGTAACCGTTGCGTTGCCAATGAGAACCGAAGCGCTCATTCCAGTCGTTACCGTCAGCGTAATGTTGTCGCCGTTGACCATCTCAACAACCATTCCGTCGGTGATGTTGGCACTCATGACAGCGCCTGAATAGACGTGATGGAGGAGAATGTCCGTCAGAGCAGCCTTTCCTTCCGGGGTGTCCAATGCTGCCAAATCGATACCTGCATCAGCAAATGCTTGGTCGGTTGGAGCAAAGAGTGTGAACGGGCCTTCGCCTTGGAGTGTTGCCAAGAGTTCGGCTTGAATCACTGCTGCGACCAATGAGTTGTGAACGCCTGTGCATTGTGCAGTACGAGGCAAATCATTCGGTGTGTCCGTCGGTGAGAGAACCTTGTCGATGACATGGATGACACCGTTGCTGGTGTTCACGTCTGCCAAGGTTACAGTTGCTCCGTTGACCATGACGCTGTCTCCAACGGTAAAGGAGAGCGGTTGACCGTTGACTGCGGTTGCAGACATGCACTCAGTAACTGCTGAGGAAGGGACCGCTCCAGCAACAACGTGGTAGAGCAGGATGTCCGTAAGTGCAGCTTTGCCCTCAGCGGTATCCAATGCAGCCAAATCAATGCCGGCATCGGCGAACGCTTGGTCAGTTGGGGCGAAAAGGGTGAATGGGCCGTCTCCTTGTAGTGTGGCGAGCAACTCAGCCTGAACGACTGCGGCAACCAATGAATCGTGAATACCTGTGCATTGTGCAGTGCGGGGGATATCGTTTGGTGTGTCTGTTGGAGACAATACCTTGTCGATGACGTGGATCACACCGTTGCTGGTGCTGACATCTGCCAGAGTGACCGTGGCGCCGTTCACCATGACGGAATCTCCGGCCGTGAACGAGAGAGGTTGACCGTTGACTGCGGTTGCAGACATGCATTCGGTAACATTTGCTGCTGGGACTTCTCCAGATAC
>JAQXFL010000042.1 GCA_029250345.1 Candidatus Poseidoniaceae archaeon | reverse complement strand
CCCGAACCAAATTCCTATTCAACAGGGCATGCCGATGGGAGGATTCTATCCCCAAACTCAAGCGGTTACGGCGTTGGTATTATCGATTTTAGGTGTTGTAGCCTGCTCAATTTGTACTGCGATCCCAGGCCTTATTTTAGCGAATAATGCACTGAAAGTTACCGATTCAATGCCCGGTCACCCGGATGCAGGTACGGCAAAGGCAGCTCAAGTTGTGGGATGGGTTGTCATTGGCCTAACGCTCCTCGGAATCATTGGCTACGCGCTGTTGTTCGTTGTCCTCATTGCTGCAGAAAGCGGAAGCATGTGAAATTAGCCGAGCAGATAGTTTGAATCCGCACCGGCAATACGTTTCTCTTCAAACAGAGCAACAACCGTAACAGTACATTCACCTTCACAAATACCGATTCCATTTTCTTGCAAAGAAATGACTTCATCTGCGCCCCAAACGCCATCGCCGTTATCAAGAACAGTACACGGTGCGATTTGAATCATGGATTCGTCGGTTAGGGCGGGAATACTCACGTTTCCAAGAGGAGCAGCGAGCAATGTGATGTGGCGCGGGGCATCGTCTGAATTGTAATAATTGAGGAATTGAACTTTGAACACGACTCCACGGTCTTCGAGGATGTACACTTCGGAGTCAGGAACAATACGATGGACTGAAAAATCGTAAGAATACCATTCTAGACGTTCCTCGTCATCTTCGTCGAAAACATATTGTTCATCAGTTTCTATTTGGCTAAAATCTTCACTAACAGCAAGGCCTTCTCGTCCTTCGCCAAGGAAGATATCTGTTTGCAGGACGCTCAGACTGAACGAACTTTCATTGGAAACTGACATTGTATGGAGGTCGAGGTACTGCGTATCTTCACTGTTGGTGTCGATGTTTATTGTGAATGTTTTACCATCCGCATTCAACTTCGAAAGTACGGTTCCGTTGTCTTGCGCTACCGAACTCATTCCTCCAACCATGCAAGGATATGTGTTATCTTCAACGTTTAATTCCAACTGAACAGAGTTCCAGCTGAGGTTCTCTCCGCCTTTCGCAAAACTCAAATCGAGAAGCACATCATTGGTTGAATCAGTGGACACGCCCTTCTTGACGGCGAGCGTGTTTTGCGTTCCTAATGTGTTTTCATAGGTCACAATATTGAGGTAATAGCCGGTGGAAACGATGGACACCATGAAGAGAGCCATTAGTGCGATGCGTCGGTCGATGCGAGGCATGGTGAGCGACTCTGCCGGAACTACTTGAATACAGGCAATGTTGAGATATTGAGGTGGGAGAGTTCTTACCTATCCGCTTCATAAATCCTCCATGGGCGTTCAGAAACACCTCATTCCGATTGTTCTGTTGCTTTTTTTCCTCCTTGTGGCAAGGGAGATTTACCCGTATGTCGAACCCTTGAACAGTGAAGTCGAGGATGGTTTCATCATTGAAAAAATAGATTCAGGATACGGCGGGCCCACTTGTTTGGAATGGGCGGACAATACATCTTTGCTCATGTGCGATCGTGATTCTGGGCAGATTCTGCTGCTTGATGCCGAAGACGGTTTCAACTCAATTGCATTACTTTCAGGCCTTAATCACCCGCACGATGTTCATTTGACGACGGACCATCTCTTCGTTTCCGAGGAAGGAAAACTCTCTCGCTACAACCGCTCAAACTTCTCTTTTACAGACCCAGTGGTGTTGATTGATGGTATTCCGTCGGGCAATCATCAGACCAACGCCATCAATTCATTTCCAAACGGGACGTTGATTTGGCACAGTGGTTCGACATGCAATGTTTGTGTACAAGGAGATGAACGGAATGCTGCGTTGCTTTGGGTAGACCCAGTAAGCGGTGAACATGGTGTTTTAGCATCTGGAGTACGAAACTCATTTGACGGCGTCTGGGTTCCTGGAATGGGATACCTCTTCTCTGATAATGGCCGAGATTGGGACGGCGACCATCCTGACGAAGAAGTCAATTTACTGGTGGAGGGGGAGGCCTATGGTTGGCCTGACGATGACCCAGACAACCCGATACCATCAGGAACACTCGGCCCAGTTGCACGATGGACGCCACATACCTCACTGAACGGGCTCGCTCTTCGCCCCAACACCTCGTCATTACCCGGTCTTTTACCCGACGAGGGCTTTACGGTATACGCTACCGTGTACGGTTCTTGGAACACTCTTTTTCCTCAAGGCCACGAAGTGGTTCGCATTGATTTAACCCCGAACCAATCCAACGCTTCCTTGCCAAGCGAACAATGGAACAGCACAGTTACTCGGTTTGCAACCGATCTAGGTACGCCATTGCCAGTAGTTTTTGGGCCGGACGGCGACCTCTATTACGCGACCTTTGGTGGCGGAGGGACGCTGTATCGTATCACAGCGAATTAAGCCATTCATTCAGTCGTCGAACGCCTTCATAAATGTCTTCGGTAGAGGTAGCATAGGAAATCCGAACAAAACCTTCTCCGCCTTCAATAAGCGACCCCGGAATGAGCTGGACGTTCGCTTCTTCAAGTGCCCGAGTAGCAAATTCGAGGTCATCCATTCCAGTGCCTGTGATGTCGCAGAATGCGTAAAAAGCTCCTTCTGGTTTTGGAACCACGACGCCGGGAAGTTCTGAGAGGAGAGAATGCATCAAACCCCGCCGTTCTTTGAACGAAGCAGCCATCATTGCCGTTTCCTCTTCAAGACCGAGAGCGACAGTAGCCGCCGGCATCATGAATGTAGCAACGTGGGTTGCGGCGCTGACGTTGATTTTTTTGACACCGTCCATAACACGCTTTGGCCCTGTGATCCATCCAAGGCGCCATCCAGTCATAGCCCACCCTTTCGACCAACCGCCGATTGTGATGGTACGCTCAGCGCCGCCTTCGAGCGAAGCTGGCGATGTGTATGGGTAATCAGTCCATACCAACGTGGCGTAAATCATGTCGTCAAGAATCCATAAATCATGCTTGATGGCAAAATCAACGATGCGTTGTATTTCTTCAGGATTGTAAACAGCACCTGTAGGGTTGTTTGGAGAGTTCAGCAATATCGCTTTGGTTTTCGAACTCACTGCTGCTTCTAACGCATCGAAATCAGGATGGTAATTATCTCGCTTAACAGGAACATGAACCGGTACGCAGTCAAGCAACTTGAGCATTCCATCGTAGGACGGCCATGCCGGGGACAACAGCAACACCTCATCTCCAGCATCGAGTGTTGCCATGAGGCTGTATAGGACTGCTTGCTTACAACCAGGCGTAACAAGCACATCGTCGGGTACAGCAGCGATGTCATGTTTTGACAGGTGTTTGGCTACCGCTTCGCATAATTCGACTGAACCTTGCGTCCGAGTGTAGGCCGTTTCGCCACGGTCTAATGCTGCTTTGACTTCGTCGACAACCGGCTTTGGAGTATCAAAGTCGGGTTGACCTACAGTGAACCGAATGACTTCTGGGCCTGGGGGTGCTAAAAAAGCAGCAAACCCAATTCCCACATGCTCTAATGAACGATTTATCTCTGGCATAGACCCATCCCCACCCAATAGACAGCGTCTATGTGATAAGAGAAACGAAACGCTTCTTGAATATCAAGACTGCGCGTAAAAAACTCTTGAGGTCATGTTTAGAAGAGCACAGGCTGGGATTTGAACCCAGGTAAGAGGATTTGCAATCCCCGACGTAGCCGCTCCGACACCCGTGCAGTGTTTCCCCGATTGAGC
>JAQXFL010000034.1 GCA_029250345.1 Candidatus Poseidoniaceae archaeon | reverse complement strand
CTTGATTGAACGTGGAGATACCCATCGCAACAAGTTCAGCGGAGAACCCGCTTTGTCGTTTGTTCCGCTACCACGTGCTCCTCCGAAGGGTTGTTGCCCGACGACAGCACCGGTTGGTTTGTCGTTGATGTAGAAATTTCCTGCCGAGTACCGGAGTGCTTTCATTGCGGTGAGGATATCTTCTCTCTTCGTGGCGAAGATAGAACCAGTCAATGCGTATTCAGAGGTTTCGTCGCACGTCTTCAGAACGTTCTCAAATCCATCGTCAGCATAGACATGAATGGACAATACTGGACCAAATATCTCTTCTCCCATCGATTCATAATGTGGGTCGGAACAAACAATGGTGGTTGGTTCAACAAAATATCCCTTGGAGCCATCGTAGCCGCCACCGGTTACGATTTCACACCCTGCATCGGCCTTCGCCCGGTCAATGTATCCAGCAATGTTGTCGAACGACTTCTTATCGATAACTGCAGACATGAAATTGGAAAAGTTACGAGGATCGCCGAGGGTGATTTTGCCAACTTCCGCAATGTATTCGTCCTTGATATTGTTCCATACGGTTTGTGGGATGTAAGCGCGACTTGCAGCACTGCATTTCTGTCCTTGGAACTCAAAAGAGCCTCGCAGAAGAGCAACAATCAAAGCTGCCTCATCGCAATCTGGATGTGCGACAATGAAGTCCTTTCCACCGGTTTCTCCAACCACACGAGGGTAGGATCGGTAGTTCTCCAAATTGTTGGCAACATCTCTCCACATCTTGCGGAATACAGAGGTTGAGCCAGTGAAGTGAATTCCAGCCAGCATTGGGTGGGCGAGTACGGTATCGCCTACCATGCTTGCCTTACCTGGGATGAAGTTGATGACGCCTGCAGGAAGGCCAGCATCCATCATCAGTCGCATAAGTAAGTAGTTGGATACATACGAGTTCCGACTGGGTTTCCACACGCCGGTATTGCCCATGATGGCCATGCTTGACGGCAAGTTCGCTGCGATACTGGAGAAGTTGAAAGGCGTTACAGAGAAGACAAAGCCTTCCAATGGGCGGACTTCACTTGAGTTCCACATGCTTGATGGAGAAACAGGTGGCTGCATGTCTTCGTAGATTTCACGTGCATAAACGGTGTTGAATCTCCAAAAGTCAATGAGTTCACATGCCGAATCGATCTCGGCTTGATGGCATGTCTTTGATTGGTTCAGCATGGTGCTGGCATTAATTTGAGCTCTGTATTCACCCGCCAAGAGTTCGCTTGCTTTGAGGAATATAGCGGCACGAGCCTCCCACGGCATGGTAGACCACATTTCGTGTGCGTCAAGTGATGCTTGAATTGCTTCTTCGACGTTGGATTGTGTTGCCATGTGAACTCGGGCGATGACGTGGCTGTGGTCGTGCGGCATGACTTGTTCCACAACGTCGCCAGTGAAGACTTCCCTGCCGTTGATGATGCATGGTATTTCGAGGATTTCGCTTTCTTGACGAGCGATTTCAGCCTTGAGTGCTGCTCGCTCAGGACTACCGGGAAGGTAGCCGAGTACAGGTTCGTTAACGGGGGTCGGTGGGCGAGGAACATTGTTCACCATGCTACGATGCTGTCACAGACGCCACTTCAATATCACGCTCTAATTTTTTCATGTGATTTAGAAAACGCGTTGTGAGTATTGTACTTTTGATTGTAAAATTTCATGTCGATTTGAATTTTTGAACAGGCGTATCTGTTCTTTGACTGTTGAGTCATGAATATTCATGATAGAATCACTTTCTTCTACTTCTTTGATTATATCTTGAATGGCCAAGATATAGGCAAAGCGATGTATGA
>JAQXFL010000032.1 GCA_029250345.1 Candidatus Poseidoniaceae archaeon | reverse complement strand
ATGTACAAATTTCCAGTGCCTGCAGGATGTTCGACAACGTAATTCCCCGGATAGGCTGTACCTGAAGTCCATACAGGTTGGCCGTTAGCAACCCATGTTTCTTTGCATGGGCATTCAATTGGTGACCAAACATCCATGTCAATATCAGGAGCACTAACGCTCCAAAAAGGGCCTCCAGGATTGACCTGATAGTACATTTCTGAACCTGCTGGATATTCGTAGACTTCACCGGAAGTGACATTCATCGATGAATCCCAAACTCCAACAATATTCAGTCCAGCACAAGAGTTACTGGAGGGTTCGTCTCCTGAATTACAAAGTTCCCATTCATTGCCATCAGCCCATGGTTCTCCTGGCTCAACTCCAGCGGTGGTTGATGGCATGATTGCCATCCAATATGCCTCAGAATTTGCTGGATGTTCGACAATAATTCCTGAGTTGTAAGTCGAGGTCGAATCCCAAACAATTTGCCCGCCTGACTTCCATATTTCTTCACAAGTGCAAGCCTTTTTCGACCATGCATCGAAGTCCGTACCAGGCGCTCCAACGATTTGAGCACTTATTCCAGGGGAGACAATGTAAAACATCCCTGAATCATCTGGGTATTGATAAATTTCCCCTGCTGAAACTTGGGTTGAGTTCATCCATGTCTTACCTCCGGACCCATTGAAATCATCACAAAGGGAGTCACTTGGCCCGTTTCCAGAACACAGGTTCCAAAGGTGTGAGCCATTGGCACTTCCCGGCTCGACACCAATTCCATGGTCAAACGAGATATACAAATTATTCGAACCTGCAGGCCATTCAACAACGGCATTCTGGAGGTAATCAGCGCTGGAATCCCAATGAGGTTGACCACTGTCCGCCCATATTTCCTTGCAATCACAATCAAGAGAAGGGCCCCAAGCGTCGAGATCTACGCCCGGTTCACCAACCGTTTGATTACCCATTCCAACTCCAACAATGGTGTAGTAATGCCCAGAATTTGCTGGATATTCGTATACTTCCCCTTCGGCTACGATGGTCGAGTTTTCCCAAACCGGTGTTGACATATTGACGAGTGAAGCACATGATTCCTTACAAAGAGTCCAGATATCAAGCCCTTCAGTAGGAATATCGCCGGGGCTCGTACCTGCATCAAGCACAAACCAAATTCCGCCGTTGTATTCTAAAATTTGCCAAGCACTGTAAGCAACTGTTGAATTCCATGAAACCCCACTGGATTGAGCGATTTCTTCGCATGAACACGGTCCAATCCACTTACCGGTTGAGTTTGGTTCACTCGTTGGTCCAGCGGTAGTGGTCTGCCAAAAATGACCAGAGCCAGCAGGCCACTCAACTATATCATGCAAATTGTATGAGACTATGCTCTCCCAAATTGGACCTCCCATGCCGTCCGCAATGTTTGTGAAATTGCATCCTGAATTACTTCCGCCCTCATTGCCTTGGAGGCCTGAGGATTGCCTGGCAGATGTTTGATAAACATCTTCAGATTTTTCTGTATCAAAATCAATATTGTCGTTTGTAGAATCCATACTGTAAATTGACATGTGGAGTATCAAAACAGCGATTATTGCCCAGCAACCTAGTTTGCCCATGTGGGGTGACTACATTTGTGGACTATATGCTTATTCGTCAAATTTAGGGCGTTTCGGTCGTTAACATTACTGAACATAAGTAAACCACTTATTCACTTCAATAGTTCAACCAAGCCAATAGAATTCAGGGTGCCATTGGAGTCAGTTCCTTGTGGCTGAATATATGCCTACAACCGGGTATTGCTTTATTAGGAAAATTCTCTGGTATCCCGTCATGGTTGTCATCCAATGCCCGCATTGCAGCTTGGAGGTGGAATTGGATGATGGGGTATCAGGACTCTTTGATTGCCCGCATTGCGGGGAAGAATTTGAATGGGGAGAAATAGATGAGGAGAATGATGGTAGTTCTACAGAAAGAAAACATAATGATGGACATGGAGAGAGACTATTAGAAACTATAGGAAATGATTCCCAGTCCTCCAATGTAATTTTAATCCATGAACACAAATTTAGTCGAGGAGGAAAATCATTAGGTGAAATTATACCCTTGGTTTTCGGAGTACTTTTCCTACTCTTCCCATTAGGAATCGCCCTGTTTGCACTCATTACATATCCACCGATTGGTTTGTGTTTTGGTATATTCGCAATTCCATTCGTCCTTTTCGGTGGCGCGATGGTTAAAGGACCAATTGATACGTTTTTCAATCCGCAACCAGAAGAGGAAGTAGTCCAGAAATATTGGTTTGATAAGAGAAAAAACTTCGTTGCAATTATACAAGAAGTATACGATGTCGTAGAGGATGAAGAATATGCTCCTAAACTACTAAAATCGTTTTATCTAGCAAAAACAGATGAAATCAAGGTTCTTACCGAACCACCGAGTGAAGGTGCAATGACTCCGGGGAGTTCTAGAATTTGTATTTGGGATCCTAATTCGAGAGAGGAGACTTACATTGTAACGAATCTTGAATGGTTTTCATGGTCAGAAAGAAAAATCGCCTGCGAGAAGGCCAAGGAATACAGTAAAATTATGCGTATTCAATTTACAGGCGTAGGTGATAAATCAGAAGCCTGGAATATGGATGTGGCTAATCCAGATGGTAAATTCTTCTTCGTCACTCGTGGCGGCCCTGGTTCAATGTACTAGAATAAAAAAAGAGGAATCTAGACCGCAAACCATGGAGAACTCTCGCACGTTCCGTCGTGATAGAATATTCCATCGTAATTACTCGCAGTAAATCTAATTTCTTCGCAACCTGAATCGCAAAAACCGTCTGGGCTTGTGAATGTCAGCGTGCTCACCCACGAATCGCCGTTACTTGAATCACCGGCTACGGTCCAAGAATGAGCAGTATCTCCTCCTTGAATGGGAGTGATCTGACCGTTATGCTGAATCTGTAATGTTACCCAAATTGTTTGCTCTTGCTCTAATGATTCGTTCTCTCGTATGAAACCTGATGCCGCTTCTTCATTCTTGACAACTACGCTGAGTTGATTTGTCGTTGGATCAAGAGTAATGGAATCAATCGAGTAGTCTCCTGCACGCGTTTCTTCGTAGCCTTCACCGCAGCCAATTGAGGAGGCGTCAAGACAGCCTGCAAGAAAAAATAAGACAAAAATCAAAGACAAAAACCGTTGCATAGTCGCTGGTTGTCGAACACACACATGAACCCATCGGCGATGTAAATACACGGGAAGTTGAACACGCGCTTTATCGGTTTGAAAACTCGGATATACTTGCTATCAAATTGCAGTTCAGCCCTTACGCCGACAAAGACACCAGCTGTTTCAGTTCTTCAGATGACGGAACATTCACCCCGCGCAGACGTATTTCCTTACTGATGTGGTCAATCAAGAACCAGTGAACTGCAGAATCGTTTGGAATGTCCAAACTGTCTCGGAACGCCTTTTTATCAAGGTATACGGTGACGGTTCTTTGACGTACATCACGGTCTCGAATAACGGCTCGCATGATTGTATCAAGGCGTATTTGGCGAAACCGTGTCGAGCGTTGAATCACTGGTATCTCGATGATGGTATGACGTTCTCCGAGGCCGTTTGCATCAAAGGCAGCAATCACCTCATCGACCACACGCTGTTGCCATTGTTCGAACGCTGCAATAACAAGAAGGGGTTTGTTGTTGTAATCGTCAGGAACTGTTACCGTTTTTTTATTCAGATTCCTTCCCGTTACAGAAGGGAATTTTTCTGCCATTCCAAAACCTCACTGGGATTTACGGTCAACGGTTTTTCAAATAGTCTGCGCCGTACCAAGTCCATTGTTCCATGGTCCAACCGGCCGGAAGGCCTTCGGGAGGAAGAGGGGGTGCTGCGGGAGACTCGACTGGTGCATTCATTGCTGGCAGTGGCTGAATTTGGAGTGGAAGAGGTTGGTCAACCGGTGAACGACGTCGACTCATTGCAAACAGGCCAACGAGCAACAGCGTAACAACCACCACTGTGATTGCTACAAGAGATGTAGAGATCGAGGTGGAATCACTTGCCAAGTATCGAGTTGAATCCATTGGGTATGCATCAGCCTCGTCAGACCAACCGTCGGCATCACTGTCAAGACAACCGATTCGATCGAGCGTCGAAGTACCGGACACCTCAAGACAATCATCAGAGGAGTCTGTGCCGGCTTGATCAGCGTATCCGTCACCATCAGCATCCGACCAGATCAAGACGTTTTCAGGGAATTGATCAAGGTAATCGTCCCAACCATCGCCATCAGCGTCTGGGCAGCCAAGTCGGGTTTCCGATGAAAGACCAAACAAACCAGGGCAATCGTCTGCGGCGTTTCCATCTGGGGAATCGCCGTATCCGTCGGCGTCGTCGTCAGCATGTTGACTCGCATCGTCAGCAAAGGCATCACCTTCGTCGGACCAACCGTCACCGTCTGAATCAACACATCCGAATCGATCTTCGGTTGAAGTGCCCGAAACTTCCGGGCATTCATCGCCTTGGAATCCGGTCAAAGAGTCTCCAAAGCCATCGCCATCAGCATCGAGATGTTGACTTCTGACCGTCGATAAAGCATCAGCACCATCCGCTGCAGTCCAGCTTGAATCCGGGTCAGACCATCCGTCATCGTCGGAATCGAGACATCCGTTGCGATCGAGGGTAGATGTTCCGATTGTTGTCGGACAAGCATCTCCATCCGTACCATCGGCCTGATCACCAAAGCCATCGCCGTCCGAGTCGGCCCATTGGGTTGAATCGGTTGGGTATTCGTCGGCGGTATCAGCGTAACCGTCCCCGTCAAAATCTTCGCATCCAAGTGGACCGCCAACGGAACTCAGCCCGTAGATTTGTGGACAATCGTCGCCTCCGTCAGAGAAGCCATCGTTATCATCGTCGGTATCTTCAGTGATGTCTTCACAGCCATCCTGATCTGCATCATTCGATTGAATTGAAAAGAAACCGGGGAGACTGGCCGGACATTCATCAACACCGGTCGTTGAAGGTGAGCACGCCCAGATTCCGTCGGACTGCAAACCGTCGCAGATTCGGTCGTCATCGTCATCAAGGTCTTCCCCGCTGTCTTGGCATCCATCGGAATCGTAGTCGGTTGCTGATGTAGCAATCCATGCGACGTCGCCCTTCGGGCATCGGTCCACGCCGTCGTTGACCATGTCGTTGTCATCGTCATCGTCTTCGGTCAAATCGGCACAACCGTCCATATCATGGTCCGTTGCTAACGATGAAATCCAAGACAGATTGCCAAATTGGCAGTCGTCAACCTCGTTCAAAACGGTGTCGTTATCGGTGTCGTCATCGCATGAATCCCCAAATGCATCGCCATCGTAGTTGGCTTGTGCTGCATTGGCAACGAATGGGCAGTTGTCAACCGAATCGCCAACTCCATCAGAGTCTGAATCTGCCTCAGGTTGAATCATGACCACTTCGTCTTGACCGTTATCGACGTAATAGAGAAGACCATTTGGTCCGATTTCAAGTCCCATTATCGAAGAAGCCGATGTCTGAATGAAATCTGCTTCTACGCCGCCTTTTCCGTCAGCGTTCAGTTCGTAAGCAGTGATTTTCCCGTCGCCGTTGGTGGAAACGAACAATTGGTCGCCATCAAGAGCGATGCCACTTGGTCGATTGAGACCAGTGTCGAGAACACCCCACTCGATGCCGGTAATATCGGAATACTCGGCAAGCGGTTCAAGTTGGGATGCTTCGCCCAAGATGTCCAGTGATGAAGTGGTCGTATCGTCGGTGTTCACCCAGAGAACTCGGTTTGCACCGGCGTCTGCGATGTAGAGGATTCCTGAGTCTTTATCCAAAATCATGTGACCAGGAATTCCGAATGCATGCGTGAGTTGGATATCAGCATAGCGTCGAACAATAGCATCCGAGTGGTCATCCATTCCCGTATCATGGTCTTCTTGGAAATCGTAGTACACCAACTCGCCGTAGTAACCATCGTTGTACCAGTAAGCATTGTCCGAATCGTGAGCGATACCCACGCCGTATGGAGATTCGTGGTTCATGTCGATGTGGCTGCCCAGCAATCCATCGGATTGGTGTTCCATAGCAAAGTGAGATAGTGATGAGGGCCAAAGGGTCGGACCCATGAAATTGTTTGGTGAACCTTGACCGCAGTAGGTATTCCGAGTCTCTTGAGCAGAGCCCCATTGCCAGTCAAATTCTGGATGATACGCTCCAAAAGCAATGGCACTCACTTCTTCGAGGAAATGGTTTCTGTGAGAGTCGCGCCGGTTTTCAGAATATTGTGCCTCAAGTCCTGTGTCGTGAACAATAGTTATGCTGTCAGTGGCTCGATTAGCAATCCAAAGTTCGTTGGCTCGCCCCGGATGGAACTCAAGGTCTCGTGGGTCATCAAGGTCATCTGAAGAATCAGCAATGACGATTTCTCGGAAGACCTCGCCAAACTGTTCCACTGGCGAAGTTTCTCTCGATTCTACCGCGTGAGATGGGATTGAGAACAACAGTATTCCGAGAAGTAGGAGCGTCAATTGCTTGTTCATTAGATCAATCCAAAGTCACATGTTTTTTGATACCTTGCTTCAGCAGTGCGTTCTATTCTTCTGAATCCATAGGTTGTTTTCCCCGTCGAAACCGTCTTGGAATCAGCTTTCGGCGGAAACTTTCCAACAGGCTCTTGCCAGCGATTAAACCACCGATGGCGAACAACGATTCGCCCGTAACGATCAGTATTGTTGCTGCAACAGTACTTTCAGAAGCACTCAATGGAGTGAACGGTAAAGCGATGAGGGTGGCATATGGTATGCATGAGAGAATCATGAAGAGGATTCCTAAGCGTCTTCGTTCCATACTCAAACACGCTACAAAGTCAGCCGAAGGGTCATCATCACCAGTATTCAACACGCGGTTTCTTGATTCGAAGGTCTGTGCCTTGATAGTGGAACATATCCGCTAACAGCGATTGGAATTCAAGGTAACAGGGGTGCTTGTGCAACCCAAGTGTTTTGGATTCGTTTGAGAGACGGACGAGAATAAACTTTGGACGTGAGCCGTGAGAGAACAACCATTCGTGAACGATTTGGATGTATGTTACTCGTAACGACTCGCAGAAGGCTTCTCCGATGGTTTTGGAATCGTGTGAAAGGAGCGATGGCCAATCGTCTGGAACCCAATTCGAATTGAACTTGCTCCATGAAGCTTTGAACACTGCTTCAGCGTATGAGCGTTGAATAGGGCCAATTTTACTTTGAAGGTCGTTCACCAAGTTGGTTCGGCTGAAGGCTTGCGTTATTTTTTCGACGTATTCTGGATAGAGTGGGGGGTCGATAACAACTGCACTACGCGCCTTACTGCGTCCGAGATGCGGATAGATTTCCCAAGCGCGTGTTGGATTATCATTGAAGTCGTACTCGTTCCGCTCCCACTTCTCATCACCCAATTCCGGAGGTGGCGGTGGGGGCAATTCATCCGGATAAATCACGACGCGAGCACCCGAGTTCGCAAGCGTATCAAGCAATGATTCTGGCACGTTATCACCTCGAATAATGATTCGACGGTTCTCAATCGGAACATCTGAACGGCGAATTTGTGAAAGGAAAGTAAACAAATTATCAATTTTCATGCTGGCAATCATCGAAACGTCATCAGCGGAAAGAGCCCATGAATCGACTGGAATACCAGGGGTGTCAGAGAACATTGGGGTTGAACGCATTGATACCCAATTTTCGTAGGCTTGAATGTTTTCGATTTTCTCGTCTCCGCGGATTCGAACCAAGTCGGTTTGCCACTGCGATAGTTGCTCTGGGTTTGTGTCTTCAATTACGGTCTCACCGTAAGTATAACCGGTGTACGGTTGCGACGCGGGTGATTCTTCAGTCGTGATTTCAAGATCGCCTTCTTGTCGAGATTCAAGGTATTCTTGTTGGCGCCGTTGACGGCTTGCCATACGAGCAATCGGATTCAACGATTCTTCAACAGCCCCGCCGACTTCTTCGATGGCCTGCTCGACGTCTTCGCCCGCCTCAACGATGTTCACGAATGAACCGCCGCTCGCACCGCTTACTTGGCGGAAAACATTGACGGAGTCACTTGGCAATCCAAGTCCAATGATATGGAATTCAACATCGATGCCGATTTCTTTGATGGCTTCGATGCAGGGTTGGAATCCGTTGATGCCGTTGAACGGCGGTGACGAGCTCATGTCCATACCATCACTGATGAGGAAAAACAGCCAATCGACGCTGTCTTTACTCAATTCTTTGGCTTCTTGAACCAAGAACTCCCAGAGGTATGTACCACCGTATGGGTTTGGAAATTGGATGTTCATCAACTCATCATGACTCCGGAAATCGAGTGGCGCAAGTATCTTTGAACGACCACGGCTGTTAATTGTCGAAATCTTCGTTTGGCGGTCTTTGAAGGTTGGAACAAGATTCTCCCACATGGCTTGAGCGACACGGCTCTTTTTCACTTTCCCAGACATGCCTACTGCACGCATGAAACTGCGGAACATCGATGGGCGGACGTTTGCAAAATTATCATCCATTTCGCCCTTAATTCGTTCATTCATTGAACCTGAAGTGTCGACGTAAATTGCAATTTTCACCACATCGATGCCTCCCTGTTCGCTCTTACAGCCACAGATGTATCATTTAACAGTATCACGATAAAGCCCGAAGGATTTACGCGAGGATACAATACTTAGATACTGGACTACCTCGTCTTCGTTCCATGGTGGAACCTCAACGAAGCCCTGATGGAAAGTCGGAATGGACGGGTTCAGAATGGGTTCCAGTTGGCACCCAAACCCAACACACATCCGGTGCTCAAGTCTACACTCAACAGAAAATTGTAGACAGCGTCATCATGGGTAATCTCACCTCGCAAACAATTGTCCAAAACAGCCCCGAAGACCTTGCGAAAGCGATGGTTTTGGCGTTGGAACAAATTGGCTTTGTTGGAAATATCCAGTCATCAAATCCATCTCAACAACAGATGGCAAACGTCAAAAATCTTCTGAAGTCAAGCGATGAATTGACATCTCAAGGCGTTCACATCCAAGGCTCAACAGACCTCAAACTCGGAAACGCTGCTCGACTCACCGGTCGCTTCCAAGCAGCGATGGATTACTATGAACGGGCGCTTGAAACCTTCCGTTCGGAACGAAATCGCAGCGGCGAGGCTGACGCGCTCATCAACATCGGATACGTAGCACTCAACCAAGGTGACCTTGCTCAAGCCTATTCAGACTTTAGAAACGCACGCGGAATGAAGAACGAAATCAACGAGCCAAACGGTGAAGCCGATGTCATTTTGGCCATGGCGAATCTTGCCTTTGTTGGAAACGAATACGACCAAGCCCAACAGTTGTTCAACGAAGCTCTGAAAATTAAACAAGAATTCAGCGATGAGAACGGTATTGCCATCGCTCTGATTGGTTTAGGGAATATTTTGGAAATCAAGAAAGAGTTCCAATCAGCCCAAACTCACTACCGACAAGGACTCATTATCAAGAGAAAACAAAAGGACTTGGAAGGAGAAGCAATCATTCTATCAAATCTTGCAACCATAGCTGAACACCTCGGTAATCCAAGCGATGCGCAGCGCCTAACCAATCAAAGCATCGCCATCAAGCGAGAAATCGGAGATCGCCGTGGCGAGGCCTATTCCCATGTTCAACTCGCTTCGCAGGCAAAACAAAGAGGCGATTTAATCGAAGCTGAACGCCTCTACAAAATGGCTCTGAAAATGAAGAGGACGCTGTCAGATTTACGTGGTCAGTCCGACACACTGAACCTTCTTGGCGTGTTTTATGAAGAGCAGGACCGTTTCGAAGAAGCCGAGCAATACTTCAACGATTCATTGACCATCATGAAGCAACTTGGTGATCGTCAAGGCGAAGCAATCGCCCTGTTTAACATCGGCAACACAAACCTCTACAGAAATAATTTGGATGCAGCGCACGGCCAATTTGAACGTAGTTTACGCCTTGCAAAGACTGCAAATGACCATGAAGGAGCATCCGACGCTATGGTTCAACTCGCTGCGATTGCCGAACAACGGCAGAACATTCCTCTGCGTCAAAACTTGTTGAAAGACGCCGCTGCCATACTCCGTTCCAACAATATCCCCGTGACTGGATGGTTGCTCGAAAATGGCTTCTAACCAACAGAGCACGGCATGAGTCCTGCTGAATCCTTATCCATTCAGCCACCATGCATCCTTCATGGAGAGTACAGTTCAACCTGACGCTCCCACTGCCGTTTCAGCTCGTATCGCCTCGTTGGATATCCTCCGCGGTGTAGCACTGCTTGGCGTTCTTTTACTCAACATTCTTGGATTTGGCATGGTTTCCGCAGGATATTTCCATCCACTGGTTGGGCTTGGGAACAATCCTGAATTGAATTATGCGATTTGGGGCGTGATGAATCTGTTTTTCGAAGGTTCTATGCGCGGTTTATTCTCCCTGTTGTTCGGTGCAGGAATCGTTCTGTTTGCGACTGGATTTGGAACCCGTGCAGGGAAAGAAAAAGGCGCTTTTCTCCATTACAAGAGGACCTTTTTCCTCCTTTTGTTTGGAATGTTCGACTCTTTCGTGTTGCTTTGGACGGGTGATATCCTCATCCTTTACGCCATGGCAGGCGCACTGCTCTATCCACTGCGAAATGCGCAACCAAAGACGCTTCTGATTCTTGCAACCACAGTCTTGCTCTGCACTTCCATCCTCTTTGCCGTCTCTGGAGTCATTGTCGAGGAAGGTCGAGATGCGGCCGCAATGATTGATGCAGACCCGTCCGCAGAGCATTCGCTGGAAGACCGCGAACTTGCGGCGTTGTGGACCGGTTCTGAAAATCAATTCACATACAACGAATCGGCCATGGAGAAAGAGCTTGATATCAGACGGGGTTCATACATCGATATTGCTGATTACAGTGCCAAAAAAGTGATTGACAGTTTACTCTTTTTTACGCCGGTCTTCATGCTTTGGGATTGCGTTGGAATGATGCTGCTCGGCATGGGATTGTACAAAATGGGCATTCTCTCAGCACAACGTTCCAAGAAAAATTATTTTCAACTTGCGATAGGAGGGTTTGCTTTAGGCTTAGCAGTCAACGGTTTCGAATTGTTCCAAGCGATCGAATCGGACTTTGATGCCATCGTGGTTTCGGGATATTTCCAGGGAACTTACCAACTTGGAAGAGTTGCCATGTCGATGGGCTGGCTCGGATTAATCATGCTGTTTTGCCAAGGTGAAGTCTGGTCTGGGTTCAAAAATCGGCTCGCAGCAGTTGGTCGGATGGCATTGAGCAACTACTTGCTCCATTCGCTCATTTGTCTCGTACTGTTTACCGGTGCCGGATTTGGACTCATTGGGGTGTTTGAACGGTGGGAACTCTACGTGATTGTCGTGCTCATTTGGCTGGTTCAGTTGACCCTCAGTCCGTGGTGGCTCAAGCGATATTCGTTCGGTCCAGCGGAATGGCTCTGGCGCAGCCTAACCTACGGTTCAATGCAAAGATGGCGCATAAAGGACGAGGCGGTCCTCAAGAGAACAGAGCTCGATTAATGTCTTCTCGACTGACCGGACTAAATTCGCCCGGTTTGAGATTGTATTCAGAGAGTACCATTGCCTCGGTTGACAAACGGTGAAGATGCTCGACCTTGTTTCCTAAAGTCGTGAACATACGGCGTATCTGTCGTTTCTTCCCTTCATCGATGGTGAGAATTGCGCAACGTTCGTTCTCCAAATAGACGTGGGCGCCTCGGGTGCGGAACTCTTCAAGCGTTCCAAATTCCACAACCGATACGTCAACGCCTTCACGAATAGCATCGATATCTTGGCGAGAGATTGGATGTTCGGTCTCTACACGGTATGTTTTCTTGATGTGTCGATTTGGATCAGTGATGGCGTGAACCATTTTTCCATCCGTTGTCACAAGAAGGAAACCGGTTGTGTCTTCATCAAGCCGTCCAACGGTAACGAGTGATTCGAACACTTTTGGCTCAACTGCGCCTCGAAACAGATCGTAGACTGAGGTCTTGTTGAGTTCACGCTCCTGAGAATTGAGGCGAGAACAAATGTAGCCTTGTGGTTTGTGAAGAAGGAAATAGAAATCGGTAACTGGAAGTTCGAGCACTCGACCTTGGAATTCGACAACTCGCTTTGCTGGATTGAACTCAAAGGCGATGTTCTTGACAACTGAACCATTGACGGTGACATCGCCATCCCAAATCGCTTGCTTCACATCCGCCTTCGAGGTGAAATCTCCCGTTTTGGAAAGGAACTGATGAAGTCGAAGTTTCATTTCATTCCCTCAATTACAGGTGTATGCCCGGTGCTCTTAGCAGTTCCTCTTGCTGCTGAATGAGATATTCAGACCGACAAAAAAACGGCCTAACAAGGCCACTGAGAAGTGGGCGATGCAGGATTCGAACCCGCGTCGACGGGTTCGAAGCCCGTCAGGATATCCAGGCTACCCTAATCGCCCTTGTCCTGCCCAGATGCCCCCCCTTCTTGAAGAAGGCGGATGGTTTGGCACGGATATGGCCCGCTCACTCCCATGTGTTCCGATGGGCTGTTCAGCTTGTTGTCGAGAGACGACCATGCCGCTCACGAAAGCGGAGGCTTCGCTGCTTTCCCGCCGTACCGGGTTAGCCGTTGAGGATTTTACGTGGAGAAACAACGGTATTCTCACACTGCTGAACAACGAAAACACAAGAGCATGCGTCTTCCTGCTGACCTCTTCCTCAGATGTCGACGCAGAGGGTATGTGCTCGGTATACGAAGTCCGACCAAAAGGATGCAGAACCTATCCAAATGTTCTCAACCACGAAGACGAGGCTATTCTTGACGAAGGATGCCCACATCGAGCGAGATTCCCTGAACCAACAGAGGAAGATTCGATTGTTCTGCTCAATCTTGAGGAACAATTGTTGCATGAAGAATGAGCCGTCCAAGACTGGCATGAACGTGTTCAACCCATCGACCCAACAGTCTCCAACCGGTTTGCTCAAAACATGCTTGCAACTCATCCCATTGTCCGTGCAACAGTTCGACTGAGGCGTCTTCAGGCAAGGCCTCTTCAGCATGTTCTCCAAAAGGGTGAATGGGCACAATCAACACAAAATGTGCATCGCTTGCAGCAACTGAATGAGAACTCTCCAAAACGGCCCGAATCAATGCCGTTGGTTCAAGCGTTCCTTGTGAGTTTCTACCGTATGGAGGGTCAAGAACAAACCCACTGATGCGATGAAGAGCATCTTTCGGTAAGACCTCTGCAAGGCGTGTTGCATCACCCAAAAGCAAAGAAGCATTGCTTGCCTGTTCAGCCCAGTCAAGATTTCTTTGTGCTCCTTCAATCATTTCGGAATCAAGATCAATGCCGTACGCCTCTCTACCCGAGACCGCTGCTTCGAGAACAAATCCGCCGGTACCGGTCATCAAATCGAGCGTCGCCCCCTTGTAGCGAGGGCCTGAAGCCAAGTTTACGGCCAAGCGAGCCAGCCGTGGGTCAAGACTCACCGGCTTGAAGAATGGACGGTCCGTCGCACGACGAGCAGATATGCCGTCGGAGTCATCGCCAGTGCCAATCATCCAACCGCATGCAACGATGCCAGCTGTTGCATCCAACACCATCCCAAGACGATGAGCGGGTTGCTCAAGATCAATCTGATAACCTTGCTCGGACAACATGCCACCGATTTTCCTCATTAAATCACGAGCACTGATGCCTTCCATTTTCCCTTCATGCTTCCATGAACGAACAGCGACAGAGCCCGTACGAACATGCGCTTGGATGTATGCACCCATCTGTTCAAGCAATGAATCGATACCGTCGTCTCTCGACCAAAGAACGGCATGAGAAAGCAGAGCTTGGCAACCGCTTGAGCAACTAACTGCCTCTAGCATGCGTTCCGCTGAGAGTTCTCCTTCAAGTTGAACCAAACGTCGTGCTGGAAGGCGTTTGAGTGTGGCTTCTGGAAGCAGTGAAGCAATCTCGGCGCGTGCCAATGCAGTGTGCCAGCCGCGTAAACTTGCAACATGACTCGCCATGATGGGCGCTTGCGCTTCGACTTCTTGACGGGTTCGGATGCCAATATACACATACTGTCAACTTATGTTCATACCATGGGCTGC
>JAQXFL010000029.1 GCA_029250345.1 Candidatus Poseidoniaceae archaeon | reverse complement strand
CGTGAGTTTGCGCTCGAAGGTGGTGGACCGACCCTTATTCATGTGGAAACCATGCGAGGTTGTGGGCACGCCCATCACCACGATGACCTCTACCTTGGAAACGAGTCAGGAACTCCTCCAGGATATGTAGACCGTGATTTACTCGCATACTGGGAGGCCAAAGACCCACTTCCGACCCACCGCCAATTGCTCCTCGATCTCGGTCTTGAAGAATCCACTCTTGTCAAAATGGAAAGTGTTGAACAACGAGATATTGCTGCTGCTCGCCAAGAATTGGAAGACATGCCATGGCCTGAACCTGAAACGGTTACGAAGGGCGTAACTTCTCTCAACGACGCTGAAACGCATGAAGAACGCTTCTCACGTCTCTCGACCGTCGGCGAATCGGATTATTCGGATTCGCCCTTGGAAGTCGGTGAATCAACCCTTACTTACGCAGAAAAAGGTGGATGGACGTACGCCCGTTCAATTCAGCAAGCAATGGCAGACATCGCAACCCGTCACGGTGAAGATTGCATGTTCATCGGTGAAGACATGGAAGTTGCAGGTGCTTTTGGAATGAACATGGCACTGAAGAACGCAGGACATACGGACAAATTGATTGACATGCCACTGTGTGAAGCAGCGATTGTTCACACCGGTGTAGGTGCAGCTCTATCTGGAATGCGGCCTATGGTTGAGATTCAATTTGGCGGCTTTGCAGCTCTCGGGTTCAATGCTCTTGTCAATAACGCAGCAATGCTTCGCTGGCGATGGGGAGCAGAATGCCCAATGACCATCCGAATCCCACTTGGTGCTCGGACTCGCTCAGGGCCTTTCCATGCAAACATGATTGAATCGTGGTTTGCCAACGATCCCGGTTTGGTTGTTGTGGCAGCAGGAACTCCACAAGACGCCTATGATTTGCTCATGGAAAGCGCTGAAATCAACGACCCAGTACTGTTCTTGGAACACATCGGATTGTATGGGCTGCGTGGAGGTTTAACCGGTTGGGGTCAAAACATCAATCAAAAAGTCGATACTGAAGCCGTGAAAAAAGCGATTGCAAACGGTGAGCGGTACAAACTTGGTAAAGCCGCAGTAGTCCGTGGTGGCCGGGACGTGACTCTGGTGACTTGGGGTTCAATGCTTCACGTCGCACAACAAGCCGCCGAACAACTCGCTTCAGAGGATATCGAAGTGGAAATCGTAGATTTGCGAACATTGCTTCCCTTCGACGCTCAAACCTGCATCGATTCAGTGATGAGAACTGGACGTCTTGTGGTCTTGCAAGAAGGCCAATGGTGCGGCGGACTCGGTCACAGCATTCAAAGCAGAATCCTCGAGTCATGCTTCTACACTCTCGAGTCTGCTCCATTTGTTATTGGAGCACTCGACACACCCGTGCCGTTCTCACCACCGCTCGAAAACTTCACGATACCTTCTGTAGAACATGTCGTGAAGATGTTGCGAATGACGGCTCAATCTTGAGCCCGATCGACGCTTTCACCCAGTTTGAGACGTACAAAGAGTTCTGCTGCAATCAATGCGCCACAGATGGTCATAAAACTATAGAAGGGGATGGAAGAAGCCATTCCTGCGATTATATTTGGGCCGAATGTCCGGGCAGGATTCATCGATGCTCCGGTTAGAGGCCCGAAAAAATACGCAAGTACAGCCACAACGAATCCTACGAAAACGGCAATAGAAACATGCGTCTTCGAACGCAATACGATCCAGTAAATGCTCGCCATTAATGCGAATGTGATGAACACTTCAACCATACTGGCACTCGCCATGGTTACATCCTCTGCAATTGACGTTGGGCCGATTCCATCGAGCCAGAAGGCGGCGAACAAGGCACCGCTGAGTTGGGCGACAATGTAAGGAATTACTGCTCCCTTTTCGAGGTGTCCGCTTCTAAAAAACGCTAGAGATACCGCTGGATTAATGTGAGCCCCACTTATTGGTTGGAATATGAGTATTGCAACAGTGACTGCTGCTCCAAAACTGATGGAAACAACTGCACCTGATGCGCCAAGTGCGATGCTACCACACCCGACTCCAACCATCAGTGCAGTTCCGAGAAATTCGGCCATGCATCGACGCAGCATGTCAAATCGTTCAGTGAGCCAGTTATGTGCTTTGCTCACATCATACTTTGCAACTCGAAGGGAACCGTGAAGAAGTAAGGATTCTTGGTCGGTCCTATGGGGTCCGACGACAAAGTGATGGGCATCCCTCAACTTATTCACTTTCAGACGCTCGTAACAACTGGAGCGTTGTTTCTTGGCATCGTCGCAGTGCGCGTTTTAGAACGATCCGCAGGAATTGACAGCCTCCTTCTAACCGGTGTTATTGCTTGTCTCGCCCTCGGTCTTCTCATTTTTTCTGCTGATTTTTTTATTGAAGGGGCGAAAGGGTTGGCACGTCGAGGCGGTTTACCGGAAGTTGTCATTGGTTTGACGATTGTTTCAATCGGGACCTCGCTTCCTGAAATTCTTGTTACGACCACCGCTGCATTGGATATTCCTTCGACACCCGAAGTTGCCGATTTTGCAATCGGTTCCATCCTCGGTTCCGTATTTGTTCAAATTACTCTGATCATGGGTATTGTAGTGGTCAAAAACGGCCTTAAAATCCGCGAATCATGGCTCAAGCGTGATGGTCTCATCATGTTGCTTGCAGTACTCCTCTTGACTTTCTTTTTACTAACCGACTATGTCCTTGAACGGTGGGAAGCAGGCATCTTGGTTGGTCTATACATCACCTACATCGGATGGTTGTTGAAGCACAGGAAAGTGATCCAACTGGAAGAAGAAGAAAATCGCGAAGAGGTCGAAGTACAAGGCTCAAACTGGACGACTGCCGCCTACACAATTATGGTAATTGGCGGCCTTGCTTTCGCCGTTTTCGCTGCTCAACATTTGGTAGAATATGCAAGCATGATTGCTCTGGAGTTGAAGGTTCCACAAGCCATAGTCGGAACGACTGTATCTGGAATCGGTACATCATTGCCAGAACTGACGATTGCAATCATGGCTTCAAAGAGAAGCCAAGGTGTGGCAATTGGGACTCTGATCGGCTCGAACATCACCGACCCGTTGCTTTCAATCGGACTTGCAGGAGTTATTCACCCACTCGCAATTTCATCTCAAGGTTTTGACTTCATTGTCTACATACTCATGCCATTCACAGTCGTTGGATGCGGAATTGCATTGCTGATGATGCGGACATCTTACGAGTTCAAGAAATGGGAGGGTTACACAATGATTCTCATCTATGTTCTCTTCCTTATCGTGTTGGAATCCTACAACCGTGAATGGATAATGTTCTGAACAATGAAGAAATAAGGGGCGACTCCTTGGGTTGTTCATGGTGAACTTCCAACTGGACGAGATTCAAGAGATGCTGAAGGAATTGGCACATGATTTTGCTGTTGATGAAATCCGCCCACATGCCGAACACTGGGACGCTGAGTCCATTTATCCTAAAGAAGCAATTCAAGCCGCTCATGAGATGGGATTGCTCAATTTGCATATCTCGGAAGACTACGGCGGTCCGGGTCTTGGTTCGATGGAAGAAGTACTGGTGAACGAGGAACTCGCATGGGGAGATCCTGGTTTTGCAACTGCAGCATACGCTACATCACTGGCTTGTGCTCCAATTATTACAGGGGCAACCGAGGAACAGAAGCAAAAATGGTTGCGGATGGTTTCCGAAGAAGGTAAACTTGCCTCTTACGCAGTTACCGAACCTGGGGCAGGTTCTGACGTGGCAGCGTGCAAAACTTCAGCCGTTCGAGACGGTGATGAATACGTCATTAATGGCTCGAAAATGTGGATTACCGGTGCAGGATACGCAGATTTTTTCTTTGTTCTCGCTAAGACTGATGTCGATGCAGGCTACAAAGGAATGTCGGGATTCATTGTTGAAAGTTCAGCTGATGGTTTTTCTCTTGGTAAGAAGGAAAGCAACATGGGGCAACGATGCTCGGATACCCGCTCGATACAGTTTGACGACGTTCGTATCCCTGCAGACCAGTTGGTCGGCGGCTCGGAATCCGGTGGCTGGATGAACGCCATGAAGGCGTTTGACATGAGCCGCCCAAACATTGCAGCACATGCTACCGGCCTTGCACGAGCAGCGTATGAACACGCTCTGCAGTACTCCGGTGAGCGTTCGACTTTCGGCAAGCCTTTGCATAAGCATCAAGCGATACAATTCATGCTTGCTGACATGAAGACCAAGATTGAAGCGTCTCGAATGTTGACGTGGAAATCGGCAGCTGATTCGGATGCAGGTGTTCAAAACACGGAATCTGCAGCCCACGCAAAGCGATTTGCCGCAGATACGGCCATGGAAGTCTCGACCGATGCAGTACAGGTTTACGGCGGATACGGCTATTCAGAGGAATATCCCGTTGCTCGCCTCATGCGAGGCGCTAAGGTTATGCAGATTTACGAGGGCTCCTCGCAAGTTCAAAAGATGATTATCGGTCGAGAAATCACCAAACATCTATGATTCCTTATCGTGGAATTTATCGGCCAACTGATTCCAGAAATCCGTTAACTGCTCGTCTCGATTCCGCTTCTTTTCCTCGTTTGCTTCTCTTTGGGCCTCTAACTCTTCATCGGTCTCTTCCTGAAGCGCAAGAAAATCTTCCATTGATTGCATTTCATCCATCATTCGGTGATGTTCATATTCGTTATTCTGCTGGAACATTTCCTCTTCGTGTTCTTCCTCCATCCAATCGTGCCCGTATTCGGCCATCTCTTCTGTGATAATCATTGTATCTTGGAAAATCATAATATTCGCTAACATCTCACGAGTGCATACAATGAACTGGGCCAGCAAAGGGATTTGCATTGCGGTTTGGATGTCGTTGGAGAGTGATAAAATCACAGTGACTATCTGGTCACCGATAGGCAGGTTCTGTTCGTTAGCGTGAAGGCATAACTGGGCGCAATAATTGTTTGAATCCACAACGTCACTTTCGCGTCTTCCAGCATTCACAGAATAATTCCAACCGTTGTCTCCAAGGTCGTATATGTCGTCGTGTCCATGGTATTTTGCATAGATCTCATACCAGCGTTTTGATTCTCCTCGAACCCTCACCTTGATTTCAGTTTGAGTGAGAAGCACAAGGGTTGCAGAGGTCGACTTCACGACTCCTTGAAGCATTTCGACGGAACGAAGTTCTGGTTCGGACATTCTGTAACTTTCTTGGGACATGAAGGGCGATGAAATCGAGTCTATATCAAGAGCAAAAGACAAAACCAGCCACCTCATGGTCGCTCCATGGTACGACCTTGCCCAGCAATCATACTCGCAGCCGGCGCGAGTCAACGGCTTGGACAACCCAAATCAATGGTGCGTATTGGTGATACAACCCTCGTCGGTATGGCGTATCAAAAGTTGGCCAAAGCCGGCTGTTCTCCAATCGTAATTGTTACTCGGAGCGAACTCGCCTTCGATATCATGCAAGAGACGGTTGGCTCGAATGTTCTTTCTAATCCCTCTCCTGAGAAGGGGCGAACCGGTAGCCTTCAATGTGGACTCTTATCGCTTGCAGGAGACAAAGGCCGCATTCCAAGAGGCGTGATTGTCGCCCCAGTTGACCGGCCAGGTTGGGACATTTCTCATGTCAAATCTCTCCTTGAGTCGAGCGTCTCCTCCTCTCTTACTCTTGCTTCTCACGGTCGCAAAGGTCACCCCATTTTGTTGGATACTGCTGCAATTGAATCCGCTTTGACTGCGAAAGCCGATGTGCCATTAAGAGACATTGTCAAGTTCTCCGAACATCTTGTTGAGGCACCTCTCCTCGGTTTGAACATCGACACGCCTGAAGACTTGGAAGCTCTCTCAATTCATGCGCAAGAACTCCTCAAGGACATGTGAACTTGATATCGCAAAGCGTATGTGTGACTGTCCGCAGCGCCGTACATGACTGCAGCGGTGATGGCATGGGCCCTGTCCCAGTTGGCCGCCGGGCAACGGGTTGTTCTTGCCAGTGTCGTTGAAACTGCAGGCAGCGTGCCAGGTAAGGTTGGTGCACGGCTTGCCATGTCTAAGAATCAGGATTGGACGGGAACGGTTGGTGGTGCAGGTTTGGAGATGAAAGTCTTAGGACGATGTCGAGAACTTCTCTCTTCGAGTTCCACGCCATACGGCGAGGTGCTCCGTTTCGGCCTCAACAAGGGTGCGAAGGGCTATGAAGTGAAACCTCTTGATTCACTGTGCGGGGGACAAGTAACCCTCTCGATTGAGGTGATGATACCGATGCCGCATGTGTTGTTGATGGGTGGTGGGCATTGTGGTCAAGCAATCGCTGCCTCACTTGATGCTCTTGGCTGGAATCACTCGGTGCACGACACTCGCTCCGAATTTGCTGATTCTACCTTGTATCCCAATGCGCTCTCAATCTCAAGCGAAACGATTGATTCCTTTTTTGCCAAAGAGACTCTCCAGTCAATGGGCCGTTTTTCAGATGTCCTTTTGCTCGGTCATGATTGGAGTGAAGACCAACAACGTCTTCTCAATTTGCTTCACATGTACAACGACAACGATGCACTTCCAGATGGTGCCAGCGGACCTCGCATTGGTGTCATTGGTAGTCGTTCAAAGTGGCAAGCATTTGAGAAATCTTGCCTTAGTGAAGGAATTTCTCAATCCATTCTTGACGCAGTGATTTGTCCCATCGGATTGAACATTGGTGCTGAATCGCCAGAGGAAATTGCTGTAGCTGTTGTAGCCCAAGTCATGGCTTTGTTCAAGAACATCGATGCCAATGCCCCGAATTGGCGGTTATGATTCGTTTTTGGAAATGAATATTTTATCTCTAAAGTAGCGTAACTCTTCGATTGATTCAAGAATGTCATCAAGCGCTAAGTGCGCTCCCTTTTTCTCGTACCGACCTGCCTCAGGATACCAACGGCGGGCAAGTTCTTTGACCGTAGAAACATCAATCATTCGATAATGCAAATAGTCCACAAGTTGAGGCATTTCCTTTTCCATGAACTTCTTGTCGTTCCATACACTGTTACCACACAATGGAGCAGAGCCATGAGGCACCCATTCTTTGAGGAATTCAAGCGTTTGAATCTCGGCATCAGAACATGAGACGCCTTGGGTACGGACCCGTTCGACAAGTCCACTCGCGTGATGATGAGATGTGTTCCACTCATCCATATCTGCGAGGAGTTCTTCTGAGACCGTGACTGCTAGGTTTGGCCCTGTGGCCAAAATGTTCAGTTCACCGTCCGTAACGACTGTAGCGATTTCAATGATGGACTCTTTCGCGATGTCAAGCCCCGTCATTTCAAGATCGATCCAAACCAAGCGCTCATTTTCTCCACCCATGAAACGCCCAAGATGAACCAGTTTTTCAAATGGGCGTAGGGTTCTTCAAGTCCCCGTTGGAGGGAACGCTATGACGGGTGCCCAAGCAGAGGAGCCGATCTCTACGGAACTTGTTCCATCTTCCACGATTGAACCGAAGTCTTTGATCGCAGTTGGCATTCTGACCTTTCTCCTCATTTTCTCCTTTTTTGCGTTGTCTTTGGGCAGCGAAAGTAACCCACTCCAGGCGGATGAAAAGGAGTCTTCAAGCGACGATTGGAGGGCTTTTTCAGTTGTGGCTCCAATCGATACTGGAATCAATGTTTACCATGAACACTTTCGTACCAACGAGACCTACCCCGACTGGCTTTTGGACGACCTCGGTGTCAACAAAGTTTGTGAATTAACCTTTGAAGGAACATGGCAAGAACGCTATGATGCTGACAAAGCATCATGCTGGGATACGTTGGTTGCTTCAGACATCGTCTACTTCCCAGGTACCAAAATTATTGGCTCATCACCCGATGGTGACAGCGATATTCTCATTCTCGACGACCCCAGTGATGGTCACGGCTCTGCGGTTACAGGCGCAGTATTGGATGCAAACCCAAACGCCGTCATCTTCTTTGTAGAGGGGTTCAGCACTGAAGCAGTTCTCGCAGCTGCAAATCAACCGTTGGTCGATATAATCTCCACTTCTTTCGGCGCACCAGGATCCCTACCAGTGCCTGGGATTGAGCGTGGGACAGAGGTTGCAGTTGTTGAGCAAGGTAAAATGCACGCCGGAGCGGCTGACAACAGTCCATCTCCTGCGATTCAAGATGCTACAGCAGGGCCACCTTGGTCGATTGGAATTGCTGGTTATGCAGAAGAGGGCGATGACCAGAAAGAAATCATGTCCGGATCTTACCCCGACATTTCAGCAGACTGGACTCAAGTTCTTCCAAATCACGATGACATCGACGGATACCATGAGACATCTGGAACTTCATTCGCAACGCCTCGGACCGCAGGAATCCTGTCGTTTGTTTTGGAATCACTCCGGACCGAGTTCAATGATGACAGTTCTGGTGCATCTCCAGCAATGCGAGATGGAATGCTGGTGAACGGTTCAGATGAAGATGGAAATCCGTTCCAGGTGTCGAATAACCAAGTCCGTGAGGCTCTCAACCGTTCAGCATGGTATCCTGACCTTGATTGGGACCCAACCTCTGGGACAATGCCAATCTCTCCTGTTGCTCCGTGCACCCAGACTGGATGGGGCTTGGTGAACCTCTCCAACATTCAACCGATTATTGCGCATCTCAACCAGACTGCTGAACTCTCCCAGAGGCCTGGAGATGTGGTAGCATGTATGAATGCGAATCAGGAAATGCGTGAAACCTATTGGTCCGCTTACCCGTCAGCTCCTCAAACCGATTTCGTCAACTCCGTGACCGGTTCACAAGGTGCTGAACGTCGATTAGATTGATTAAACTTCAACCCAATCAATGACGATTTTTCCATTCTCATGCATGCCAACAATCGGTTTGTAACCCTCATGAGGAGTCGAGCGAATCGATTTCACAATTGCTTCAAGTTTCCCGGGTGGCAGCCGAATCTCAAATCCTAATCCAGTATCGATGGCAGCGGGAAGTACGACTTGTTCAACAACTGGCTTAGGTATGGCCTTTGGAGTTGTTTTCTTGAGTACAGGTTCAGGAAGTGATTGTTCATTTGATTCTTCAAAGTCTTCTTCATCTTCTTCCACATATTCTTCCTCTTCCGCTTCAAACACTGGCTCAGGTATCTCAACTGATTCATCTGCAATGAGAACCGCTTCGTTCATTGCCAAGCCTTCAGGTATTGCCTCTTCTGAACTGTGATAGATTTGTTCATCATTTTCGAGCCGTTGCATCATCATGAATCCCCATCCCAATGCAATGAGTCCCACTCCAATCCAGGAGAGGGATTGCATGGTGTTGCTTTCAATTCCGCTGCTAAAGCCGATGAAAGCAAATATTGAGCCATAGCCACCGATTATGCGGCGCCAGCGCGCATCATTTTCGGGCGAGTACCCTTGAATGCCGACTGCCATGAGTACTGCTGTTGCCAGCAGCCATCCAACCGTTGTTTGATTGAAATCTGCGAATATGAAATAGATTCCAGACAATGAAAACAAAACTCCAGCGATTCCGAGTCGGTCAATGAAGTCGAGGAACTCATCATCGTTTTCCCATTCAAAGAATTTGAAATCGTATACTCTGTCGTTTTGCAAGGAAAGCCAAGATACAATCAGTCCTTCGGTAAGGAGAACTGAACCGAGTACTATGCCATCTTGAATCATATCGAACTCGGTCTGAACAAGTAAGTTCATCAACGCAAGTGCGTGAATCGCCGGGACAAAGAAGACTGCGTTTGTGTAACCCTTGGTGACGATGTCGCGGGTGAGAATAATTGCACCGACCATGGTACCAATTCCGTTCAATGCTTCGTAGCTTACCAAGAAGAGAACGTAAGTGACGACGTAGAGAGTATTGATGATTTCCGATTTCTTCTGTTCAGTGTAGAACTCTTCTCGGGCTTCTGGAACGTTCTTGAAGAGAATTCCATTGCTGCCCATTGCACTGAATCCAAGAGCTGCAAATCCAGTGATTAAAGCGCTCCACGAGAACGCAAGAGCCGGGGTATCAGCGACTTCTTCCACTGCCATTCCAACAATCAGACTGATCAAGAATCCCAAGTGAAGCACAGGCAACGAGTTGAGTGTTCCCGAAAGCCAGGCGTTTATCATGAGATAAGCGAAGAAGATTGCAGGTATCCAACCTATACTTGATGATGCGGCTAGAATTCCAACCAGTGCCCATCCCCACAAACCGTACCATGGTAATGGTTCACGGTTCGATGAACTGTTTTTCACCATTCGACTGTCCATGATGATAGCGTACAACATTTGGCCTGCGATAATGAGGCCTCCAATCCTTGGTAGCCCGAGGAAACCGTCCTCTGTGAAGTCGTACGATAGAGAACCGAATGATTCAAACAAGGTTCGGCCGATTCCAGCGTAATTCAACCAGGTTGATTGCAAGAGAATAAACACAGCTGGAGAGAGCAGCAATGGGAGGACATGTCGGTGTCGGACACTTCGAACAGTCACAAGACCGAGCATAGAAATCAACAGCAATCCACCGGATGTGTCAAGGCACGCAAA
Source organism: Candidatus Poseidoniaceae archaeon (assembly GCA_029250345.1). GTDB lineage: Archaea > Thermoplasmatota > Poseidoniia > Poseidoniales > Poseidoniaceae > MGIIa-L1. The sequence goes on along the minus strand of JAQXFL010000029.1, from coordinate 15,524 downwards.
CGCAATCAAACCGAGCATTGCCCAACGGTCTGCGTTTTCAGACAAGTGTTCTGTGTCAATTCCACGTTTTGCGATGAGGCTGTTAACATACAGCGGAGCACTGAGGAGAATAAGGTCGAGAAGTATTGGTACTGGCATGATTGCAGTATCGACATATTTTTCGATTTGGAGCATCTCACTTCGAACAACATTGAAACTAATTGATACTGGAACAGTTATTGCAAACAACACCCAGACGCCTGCTGAACGGACTGTAGAGGAAATGATTTCCATTCCACGAATTTCATGGACCAAACCGTAAACAGGTGCTAAGAGCATCAAAATCCATGGATACATAACCAGTGATTGAGAACCATCGGTATCAAAACCATTCCACGGGTCAGACATCGTGACAATACTAAAGCTCATCATGAAGAAGGGGACAATAAGTGAAATTCGGGTAAGTTGGCTCCAACTGTTCATCTCTTGCCAATTCGCTACTTCCTGTTCGGTATCCTGGTCAGGCGTCGTCCATGTGTTTGTTTCAGGATTGTACATTGGTGCATTGCTGGCGAAACGCTTCGTCCAGTTGAACAAAAGTCCGGCATCCAATTCTATAGTTCGGGCCTTATAGAGAGCGAGGTATCCGACAATTCCGAGAATAAAAATTTGATAATTAAAGTATTCAGGAAGTATATCGTTGTCGAGGAATTGTGGCAAGTCAAGCCTGTCGAGAACGGCGAGGAGTATCATTGAAGCATTGGCGATAATCACGACGAGAGTGGCCTGCATCTTCTCTTTCCATTCGCTTTCTTGAGATAAGTTCGTGAATGAATCCCGAGCGAGATACAACAAATAGCCGATAAAGATCCAAGGCATAAACCAATCTTCAGCCTGAATGATTGTTCTTGAGAGGACAAGAGCCGCAAGCATGACAAGATGTGTCCAAGAAGATATTTTGTCCGTTCTTCGAGCGTATTCTGAGATGATGAACAGTGCGACTGGAATGATGACCTGCATCCCGTCATAACCAAATGTTCCTGAGAGTGGAATGTTCTCTATGTTCGCTATTACATCGGTCATGAAGTATGCAACTGCGAGCATTGCGAATGTATAATCTGCCACCCATCGGCGTGTTGCTTTTGCGATGAAGAGCATGTAAGGAATCATCAACAATGAAATGACCCACGGAATCACACTACCGTCATTTGGTAACACGACCAAGGCTGCTGCTAGGCCAATTGGCATCCATGGGACTCTGCGTTGTTGTACTGCAGGGAAGTAAAAGGCGAGAACAGCAATCCATAGTGCGACGCTTAAACCAAAGAGATGGTCTATGCCAAGTTCTGCAGATTTCACTGGGCCAAGGTGAAGGTTAAGATCCTGAGTTCGAGCAATAAACATTGCAAATACAATTTCACCTACCAAGACGATTGACGCCTTCTGAATTAATTCAGAGCGCAACTCTTGACGTGAAGCGTAGTAGCCTTGAAGCGCAATAATGAACACGAGAAGAGACAATGCACCACCTTCTCCGCCAACTTCTGCGTTGGTGTTGAAGACTTCAAACAGAATTGGAGTTAGTCCAGAGACCACTGCTACGACCACGAAATTCAGCGCTTTGTTGGAGCGCAACGCCAGTTCCATTGAAGCAAAACAAAGCAAAATGAGCGATATGCCCATTTCGTAAGAAATGATATTGTCAGTCCATCTCATCCAAGGCCCCATTCCAGCAGCGACCAACACGAGAATAGGAGCGTATGCAGAGACAGCCCTACCAAATCCAGTCGCTCCTTTGAATCGCTTGAAGAGTTGAAGTTCAGCAAAGATGAGGGCGAGGAGTGCTGCTGTTTGCACATAGATGGCCTTGGCATTCGGATGCCAATCGACTTCTTCTCCAGTAGTGGCATCAATCAATACGCCAGAATTAAATTCAGCAGCCGTACCAAAGATTTCGGTCCATCCTTCTCCGGTGACGAATCCTATCAACCATCGAGAGCCCCAAACGGTTCCAATAGTGGCAAAGAACAGGCCTATGCCGAGCATGTAATCTTGAACTTCAAAGAGAACATAGTCGTTCTTTTTACTCTGGGCTGCAATCCATCCAATGGCAATCCCTGCTGATAGAAATCCTCCCAAGAACAAGATGAGGAAATCGTTGTTTGACGCATCCTCGGCAAAGGCGATGCTGAACAAACCACCCCATATTGCGGCAAGGGCAATTCCCATCATAATCAGTTGAGAGAATCTCATTAAGTCCCTGCTTGATGAATCAATAGGGTTGCCCGGGCTTCGAACAATCATTGGTTGTTCAACAAGCGATGTATCGTTGTAAATCATCCCGGTTGATGACGGAACAGTTGCTTTTTCGAGCAACCCAGCTGCGGGTGCGGGTGCGGTACGTCGTGGTGCGGAACGTCGAGGAGCAGGCATGACAATCAAGTTTGAGTTATTGAAACCTCATTTAACAGTTGACCCGTATTTTTGGTTTTCATTGGGGTTCAGAGACCTCATTTTCGTACCCAATACAGTACACTGTCTTTCAATGGGTTCAAATGTCGAAGAGGTTTGGGTTAGTTTGGTGAAGAAATGTCTGCGACTCGAAAAGCAATTACTTTCCTCTGTTTGAGCATCATGGTCCTGCCTACATTGGCAATGGCTGTACCCGTTTCCGAAACATCAGATCAACCCGTTGAAGAAGGCTGGTGGGTCGAAACCACGGTTGACCGAAACGGCAACGGTATCGGTGATATGATTGAAGTCCACAAAGACAGCCCGCATTTCCTTGATGAGCAGAATACTCTACCCCTCATTATCGATTTTGACCACACCCCTGGAAGCGAAGAAATCGCAATGCTTGAGCGCGAAATCGGATACACGCATGAATGGACTCTCGACCGAATCGACGCATTGGCAGGACGAGTCCCTGTTGACCGAATCCTTGACGCATCCATTCTCCCCGGAGTTGTTATGCTCGAACTCGACGGGCTTCTCTCTGTTACCAACGGTGATGCTGCGGTTCTTCACGGTGTAGATACCGTTTGGGCAGACACCGGATACGATGGGTCGGGTACGGCAGTGGCAATCATTGACACCGGCATTGACGGCGCTCACACAAGTCTCGATGATTTGGATGATGACCCTGCTACCAACGACCCGAAAGTCATCGCTTTCTATGACCCGGTTAACAATCCAGGCCTCGTTAACGGCACTGAAGTCTTCCCTTACGACGACCAAGGTCACGGCTCTCACTGTGCAGGTACGACTGCGGGAACCGGAGCGCCAAATTACGACCATATCGGCATGGCGCCACAAGCATTCCTCGTGGGCGTCAAAGTTCTCGACGCTGCAGGCTCCGGCTCATTTGCTACCGTAATGGCCGGCATGGAATGGACTGTGGACCATCGCTATGAGTACAACATTCGAGCAGCCTCTATGTCTCTCGGTGGTTTCGGACTCATCGAATGGACGTCGTCTGAAGAAGACAGCGTGAACCGAATGGCCAACGAAATGGTCTACAACGACATTACACTGTTTATCGCTGCTGGAAACTCTGCAGGGCGTGGAACGATTGGCACACCAGGCAGCGCGGAAGATGCAATTACCGTCGGAGCACTTGACAAGGATTCCAGCATCGCTATCTATTCGAGTCAAGGTCCTACTGAGGAAAACCGTGTCAAACCAAACGTGGCTTACGTCGGTTCAAACGTCATGTCTGTTCAGTTTAATTCCGGAGATCAGTATACCGATATGTCCGGCACTTCCATGGCGACCCCGGGTGCAGCAGGTGTTGCAGCTTTGATGCTTCAAGCGAACCCAGATTTGACGCCGTTCGAAGTCCGTAACATCATGCAAGAAACTGCAGAATACCGTGCATGCACCTACATGGGAGACGCAGCTGGAATCGACGGATGCGATGATAACGATGCTCAACACTTGGTGACCAAGAACCGTCAAAACAACGTTTACGGCCATGGTGAAGTTCGTGCACTTGAAGCAGTTTACGAAGCTGCAGAACGGGATTACGCCTATGATTCGTCAATGGAAGTACTTCTCTCGACTGAAATAGGTGCTGATAATCGAATTCACATGTTCCCTGAAGAACTCCTTTCCTATTCCGCTGCAGGTGATGTGGATACCGTCCAATGGCGCAGCAACCACCTGCGTGATGATTGGTCCAACATCCACAGTTTTGACCACGGCGATACATCTGGGACTCTAACTGCAATAGACATTATCCACCAACTGGAACACCTTCCTGGAATAGAATTGGAAGGAAACCATACGATTTCTATCCGTGGCATTAAGGCGAACGATTCTGGTGGACATACATCTTCCCCGCTTATTACAGCGAACATCATGCTCATGGACACAGCATCAGCGTTTGAGACGCAATCCGAAGGTGATGGTGTCTCCAGCACTTCGATGCTTCTTGGTGTCGGCGCATTCATCGTTCTCTTCCTCATTGTTCTTCTCGTAATCAACGTCATTACCAACAAGGAGGAAGGCACGCTTGCAGGTATTGATTTCAATACACTTGGCGACCAAGAGATGAGTGATGTCATCGCCCAACAGGTCGATGATGAAGAAAAATCATTATAGCGATAATTTCCGTAAATCCGGAGATGAACTCAATAGATAGAACGAAGTGGTTGGCGCATGCGCTGGCCGAAAGACCCTCAAGGTGATGGTCACCCGCGTATTAACAGAATCTATCGCTGGGTTCGACGTATGTCGAGGTCACTTGTCAGTATCTGGTTCCGAGAGATCAACATTGTCGATGACGAAAATCTTCCTCAAGAAGGTGGCATTATTTTCATCGCATGGCATCCCAGTGGCCTCATTGACCCAATGCTCATGCATGCGTCGCTCCCCGGGCGACTGTCAATGATTGCAAAGCACACGCTGTTCAAGATTCCTCTCCTTGGACGCCTCATCCGTGGCGCAGGAGCAGTTCCTATCGAAAGGGCGCAAGATTCAGACGATGCGGAAGGAGCTAAAGCACGCAACAGGAATCAGTTGGACAATGTTGCCTCAGTGGTCGCTGATGGCGGCCGTTTGATTATTTTCCCAGAGGGCACAACCCACACTGAATCTTCAGTCAAGCGCGCTCGTTCTGGCGCAGCACGAATATTACTGGCTGCACGGAGGAAAGCACTGGCTCAAGGACAAGCAGAACCTCAATTGGTGCCTATTGGGTTGCATTATTCGGAATCACACACCTTCCGTGAGAGGGCAGCCGTCATTGTGGAACGGATTATGAAATTCGCACCAATTCCATCTTTGGTTGAAGATGCTGATGAACAGGATGCACTTGACCGAGAATGGGTCTCTGAAGTGACCAGATCAATCGGGGTAGAGTTGAACCGTGCTAGCCTGTCAAAGACGACATGGAGAGAGCGTACGCTTATCTGGAAGGGGAGAAGTTTGGCTTATGCTGAAAAAGCCCGTCAGAGCGGTGGAAAATTGGTCAAACCGAGTTATGCAGAATCCGTGATGGGAGCGCGTAGAGTTCGTGCAGGATGGGAATATCTTGCTGAACACGACCCGTCTCTCACCGGGAAACTGGTTGAAGATTGCGAACATCATTTCGAACAGTTGGAAGAGCGCAACATTACTCCAATTGATGTCGATGCACGTCCGGAAAACCTCACTCGTAAGGATTCCGCAAAAGTGATGTTTTCATGGCTTTGGGCCGGTGTTTGGATGCTTGGACTCATTACTTGGAGTGCTGTTTTTGGCAATCTCGTTCCTTATCGAGGCAACGCTACGGCAGTAAAAATTATGAAAAAACGAGGTGCCGACCAATCCATCATTGGAACCCTAAAAGTGATGACTGCGGTTATTTTCTTCCCTCTATGGTGGATTGTAGCATCTGCTGCCCTCACCTGGATGTTGCTTGCGACAGCAAGTCCAGTAAACGAGATTCTTGTCAAGCATTGGTTGTTGGAATTACTAACATTCCTTCCCTCTCTACTGGTGTTTTCTCTCCTGTTTCTGTGGTGGCCGACATCAGCAAAACTGCACTTGCGGTTGTACGCTCGACTGGTTGTTAGTTCAAGGGCGATGAGAAGGTGGAAGGCATGGAAGGACGATGAATACAATTGGGATTTACTCGTCAAACAACAACGGCAGTTAGCCGGGCGTTTGGTCGGTTTGGGGGAAGGCCTTGTGCTTCCCGGCGACCCAGATTGGGTTGACCCTCCAGCCGGCAGCGATGATGTCGTCTCGGTCAAGAAACGCTCCACTCCAGCACCCTCTGCAAATTCTTGAGTTGTAGCCTCAGCAACGGTTGCATACCCTATGTTGATATGCGGGAGCCACTACGTCGCCTTTGGCGACAGAATATGGTGGGTAGCGAACATATCGAAATGATACCAAGTCCGGCGAAAAATGTCTGGTCTGCAGAGGTCAACGGAACTCCAATTGAAGTGTTGGTTCCATCCAATGCAGTTCTGCTCGATGTCCTGCGCGACAAGGTCGGCACGCTTGGCGTAAAGCGAGGTTGTGACCTTGGGACCTGTGGATGTTGCACCGTGATGGTGGATGGCAATCCTCGACTGTCGTGCCTCTGTCTTGCCGGACAGGTTGAGGGCTCGGTCATCACTACGGTCGAAGGGCTTGCTGACGGTGCACACCTTGCACCGATCCAATCATGCTTTGCCGAACACGGAGGTTCGCAATGTGGTTTTTGTACGCCCGGTTTCCTCATTTCGGCTCAGGCTTTACTGAACGAGAACGATTCACCGACGGATAAAGAAATTGCTTGTGCAATTGAAGGCAACCTCTGCCGATGCACCGGATACCAACAAATCATCGACTCAATCAAAGGCGCAGCCGCAATTCACCGAGGTGAAGTCGAGGCTGCAGCACCTGCTAGCGATCCACATCCAGACCCTCACCCAGAAGGTCCTGAAGAACCAAACATGCCTCCAGGCCACGCACGGTGATCATTATGTCAGGAGGATATCGTCAACAACCCGGTGGCTCAGGCCAAACTACTCGAAAGGACGGCAAGCGTGTTGCTGGTAAGCAATCGTTCCCGCCTCCAGGCTCAGGCGGCTCGCGCCCGCACATGAAACCACGAGACTTGGATTTCATTCCAGAATCTGTTGGTGGAAAAGAGGAACAACCAGCCGGCTCCCATATACACGACCGAGCCCGAACCGGTACGACCGTTGGTAAGGAAATCCCACTTGTTGATTCGAATGCCAAAGTCACTGGACAGGCATGGTACGGTGACGATGTTCGATTACCAAACGAAATCATTGGAAAAATTCTTCGCTCCCCGCATCACTATGCTCGCATTAAGTCGATTGATACCTCTCGAGTCGAGGCACTCCCCGGGGTATTGGCTGTAGCAACCGGTGAAGATTCACCTCACCGTTTTGGTGTATTGCCCGTGACAAAAGACGAACACGCAATGGCCGTTGAGAAAGTTCGCCACGTTGGCGACCTTGTTGCATGCGTTGCCGCTGTTGATGAAGCAACGGCACTTGAAGCTCTCAACCTCTTCGATATCGAATGGGAAGTTCTTGAACCAGTTTTCGACCCGAAAAAGGGTCTTGAAGACGCAGACGAACCCATCCATTGGCGAGGAAAGTACCATTTGTCGAAGACCAATGTTCAAAAGAGAGTTTTCCAGGAATTCGGAGACCGTTCTTTGGTCGATAAACCACATGCTGAGTCTCACGGGAAATGGAGCATGGCAGGTGTTCACCACGGTTTCACTGAGCCCCATGCCGTCGTTGCCCATTGGGGTCCGAACGGTAGGCTTCAACTCTACACGCCACAACAAGTTCCTCACTACACGCATCGAGCACTTTCAACCGTTCTTGATGTTCCAATGCATCAAATCAACGTCATTCGTACCTTTGTTGGTGGCGGGTTTGGTGGAAAATCCGATCCTTTCCCTCATGAAATGTGCGCTGCAATTCTTGCTCGCAAAGCTGGCCGGCCGGTTCGAATCACCTTTGACCGTGAAGAAGTCTATTGGATTAACAGAGGCCGACACCCGAGCCATATCGAAGTCAAGATGACTGCAGACGAAGAAGCCCGAATTTCTGGCTTTGACATCGATGCACTGATCGATGGTGGCGGTTTTGCTTCCTTCGGCCACGTAACCTCGTACTACAACGGTGTGTTGGCAACAGCGCCCTATGAATTGGGTTCATTCCATTATACAGGCGCACGTGTATGGACCAACAAACCCGCTTCTGGTGCAATGCGAGGACACGGCGCTGTCAACACTCGGTGTGCAGTTGAAGTTGGACTCGACGAAATGGCTGAAACCATGCAAGTCGACCCCATCGATTTGAGACTCGCCAACCTCTTGCCTCCACACAGCAGAACAATCAGTGGTTTCCGAATTACTTCAAATGGTATGAGAGAGGCTTTAGAGAAAGTCCGTGAAGGTTCGAATTGGGATGAGAAGTTCCGTCAAATGCCTCTTGGTAAAGGAATTGGCATCGGCTGCGGCTTCTTCATCTCCGGTTCTGGATTGCCAATCCATTGGGATCCAAACCGATTCCCACACGCTACCGTACACATTCAAGTGGATATGGACGGCGGTGTTACAGTCCATACAGGCGCTGCAGATATCGGGCAGGGTTCGACGACCGCAGTTGCCCAAGTGGTATCAGAAGTGTTGGCTTTACCGATTGAAATGATTCATGTTCGAAGCCATGAAAGCGATACATCTCCAGTGGATTTAGGCTCATATTCGAGCCGAGTCACGTTCATGAATGCCAATGCTGCAATACGAGCAGCACTCGAAGTTCGAGAGCAATTGCTCAACGCAGCTTGGGATATTCTTGGATACCATCCTGATAACTTGGTTCTTAATGACCGACGAATCTACTATAAGCACGATCCTGCAATTGGTGTCTCGTATCTCAAAGCACTGCACAAAGCACAGGAAGACAAAGGCTCACTGATTGCAAGCGGCGCATACCGCTCCCCACCTATGGGTGGAGTTCACAAGGGCGCTGCTGCTGGACTTGCACCTGCATACTCTTTCTCCGCATATGTGGCTGAAGTCGATGTGGATGTGGAAACTGGAATGATTCGTTGTACCGATGTTTGGGCAGCCCATGACTGCGGTAAGGCACTCAATCCAATGGCAGTGAAAGGACAAATTATCGGTTCATGCCATATGGGACTTGGACAGGTGTTGTCGGAAAAGATGGTCTATGGCCGTACCGGCCATTTACAGAATGCCAATCTCTTGGATTACAAGATTCCATCAGTACACGAAATGCCTCATGTCGAACCGATTATCATTGAATCCTGTGATCCAGAAGGTCCATTCGGAGCGAAAGAAGCAGGTGAAGGCCCACTTCTACCGATTCTTCCTGCTGTAGTGAATGCAGTCTATGATGCCATAGGTATCCGACTGCGCGACTTACCTCTAACCCCTGATGTCGTGTTCAAAGGAATCGAAAAGACACTCAAAAATTCGGGTGTAGATGATCCATTGGACCTTCCGAGTCCTCGTCTAACTCACAGTTCCTTGCAACCTACACTTGTTGCGCGTGCTCAAGAACACAAATTGCGTGATAAAGCACGGCAACGAACCGAAGACACCAGCCCGTATGTGAACGGAGTTTTGTTTGGGTTTGACCCAACTATTCCATTGGAAGATCAAGTCGAGGGATGGCGCACAGCAACTGAACCCGACCCAGAGCAACTGGCCGAGCTTGGTCTTGCTGGCCGAGCTTGGCTGAAAAAAGAACAACGAGAAATGGGAGGTGAAAACTGATGCTAATGCCACCGTTTGTGTTGCACAATCCAACAACCGTCGAAGAAGCCTGTTCAATAGCTGGCTCTCTGCTGGAAAAGGGTGAAGATTTCGATTGGGTTGCTGGTGGTACAGACTTACTGCCGAATTACAAATGGCACTTGAACCCTAAACCGCACGTGATCTCACTTGCTCGGATTGAGGGTGTGAATACATTATCGTTGCATGAAATTGGATGCATGGCCCGACTTGCTGATCTCACTGTCGAGAACGGAATTCATCCATTGATTGTTGAAGCTGCAAGTAAAGTCGCCTCTTCTCTTGTACGAAGGAATGCTACACTTGGCGGTAATTTATGCCTTGACACTCGCTGTTTCTGGTACAACCAAGGTGAAGACTGGCGCCGTTCTATTGATTGGTGTCACAAGGCAGATTGTGGTACAGGTGCTGATTGCCGCGTTGTTCCAAATCAAAACACATTGTGCGTAGCGACCTATCAAGGCGACATTGCGCCGACCCTCATGGTTCTGGATGCAGAAGTGCACCTCATCGGTCCAAGCGGACTGCGTACGATGCCATTGCAAGAGTTTTACCAACTTGATGGAATGAAAAAGAATGTTCTGGAAAAGGGAGAGTTCCTGCTCAAAATTACAATTTCTGAATCGTCTGCTGCGAGAACTGGTTCTTACCAGAAACTTCGAGTTCGCGATACATGGGACTTCCCGGAGGCGGGAGTCGCCGCATCTTGGTTTGCCGGTGACGTCACTTCCCTCAAAGTAGCAACGACGGCACTTGAATCGATTCCTCGATGCCACTCCGACGAAGTAGCCACAGTTCTTGAAACAGATTGGGATGGAATGAATTCCGTCAAGGCACTTGCTGCGTCAATACGAAAGAGTGTCAAACCAGTGAACAACACCTCGCTTCCACCTCGTTACCGTAAATCCATGGTGCGAGTACTGACCAAGCGAGCGGTCGAAAAAATGCTTGAGTGAGGTGAAATCATGCAACAGAAAATACTTGTCACACTAGCGACTTTCTTACTTGGACTGTCCGTGTTAGGTGGAGTTTCTGTTGAAGCGCAATCGCCCATTGAAGGTCCGTCATGGGCTCTGGGATGGGCTACTGACATGGATTCAACGTACATTGTGGACATGGATATCGACTGGGATGCTGAAGGTGAAATCGTTGTGTATGTTGAAAACAACAGAATGACTCAATTGGAAATCGCTCTTGAGTATGAGTTTGACTCTTGGGTGCCGTTCACCTTTTCAGGCCCTGATACTTTTTCTGTCGCAGCCAATGGAAACGAAACATTCAGCATTGAATTTGATTCAGTGGATGATGATGCTGCACGCGAATACAACCCGAGCAATACCTCTTTGTTGACGGTCACTGCTGAAGAAAAGGTTGGCGACACAACTGCAAGTACGCAAGAAATTGAAGGGGATGTCAGTGTTCCTAAAATATTCGATTTGCGACCCACTGTGACGCTGCCAGAGGATCAATTATTTGCTGGTTCATCGATCGAGTTTACGGCCCAAATCATCAACAATGGAAACACCAAAGATGCCATCAAAGAAGCCACAGTACAGTTCAGGAGTTGCCCTCACCTCTCGATGGTTGGTGTTCAAGAGCTTGCCAATACTGTTGTCGACCCTACCGGTGCTCAAAGCGGCAAGGATACGTTTGTAACGCTCACTCTTGAAGCCTCAACAAGCCAACCAACCCGTGTCTGTGAGGTGACGCTATCGCTTGAATCAGAAGGCGATGAAGCATCTCGAAGCACAACCTTTGATGTGGATGTCGAGGCAATCCAGGCTGACGATGACGATACATCTTCGAACAACGACGACCAAGAGGATGACGATATTCTCTTGCGTGAAGATTCCAATTCCGTTCCGTGGGTTGGCGGCATAGAGTTGCTTATGCTGCTGGGTCTCGTTTCTGTTCTTCGTAAGTCGCCTTAAAACGCCGTTTTCCCGTGTTTTCGTGTTATTTTCTGCTTTTTAGGCACATTTTCACTTCACTGAATATCCCTTGCACATCGCTTTTTCCTCTCCTATTAACCTGTGGCTTCAAATCACGCATGAACAAGCATTAAGTGTGGAGCGAGGTTCCGACGGTTGTTTATACCGTTGAGACTACGGCAATCGCACAAGGAGTGATAGAAATGGCAGAAGAAGATTCAGGCAAGATTTCTATTGAAACTTGGCTCAAAGTCGGCTTTGTCGCATCCCTGTTTTTGTCAATCATCGTTGTTACAGCTGTAAGTTGGGACAAGACCACAGTACTCTCCCCTTACAACAACGCCGCCGACGAGTATTCAATGCAACAGTTGACTGAGATGAGAGAGGTTCTCGAAGGCAAAGACTACAGCATTGCGAACACCATGTCAACTCCAATGCTGGTGAACGACTGGAACGATCCTCACCGAAGCATGCTCATTATTGCAGGTCCTGAGAAGCCATTCGATGCAGCAGAAGCATCAGCACTTCACGATTTCGTCACCGAAAAGGGTGGCAAGGTCATCTTGGCTGCAAGTTCAACCAACGCTCAACTTGTCGCTGAAGAGTTTGGCGTGAAGTATTTCGATGCTCCAGTCTATGACGACCAGCGATACTACGAAGTCGAGGATTCAGTTGGTGCTATCCAACCAGCAGACTACCGTCGCCTTTGGTCGGCTGCCAGTGTAAATCAAAACATCAGTGAAATGGGTGATGAAAAACTCATTCCATGTTCCGATGAAGCAGTTGCAAATGCGCAAATCGACAACTGCCGAATGCCTGTTCTATTCCATCGTCCTACAGCGATTCAAGTTCTCGACGAACAAACTGACTCAAACCGTGAAGTCAACATCCTAGCAGCAGCATCGACATCTGCTCGTGTTGCGAAATTCCCAGACAACATCGACAGCGACCTCAACCCGACCCTTGGTGAAGGAATGACTGGGCTCATTATTAGAATCGATTACCCTGTCAAGAACGTCCTTGACAAGTTGCCAAACAACGACATTGGAGAAGTGGATGTCACTGGCTCAATCGTCTTCGTATCGGACCACTCGGTTCTTGCAAACCATCTTTGGGATGCAGACTTGGCACAAGAGAACGGCTACCTCCAATGCACTTCACCTGCGTACCTCGAAAACGGACACAACTGTTGGGATACCGACCCGAACGGACTTTCTTCGGCACAAGGAGATACGAGTTGGGATGGAAACAGCAAATATTTCAGCGCCCTGATTTACGATATGATGGAATTTGACAACGCTGAGCTTTCAAACACCATCCGCCGTTCACCTTCGGAGCATTATGTCGTCTTCGACGAAAGCCGTCACGTCTCCAGCGCTCTATCTTCTCCATTCACCGAAGCAATGGGTGCTGTGGTACTCTTGACCAGCGATGTTGTCCTCAAGTGGCTCATCATCCTCAATCTCTTCGCATTGCTAGCCATTGCAATCATGGTGGTTCCTGAAAAGGAAAATTGGCGCCACGTATTCGACCTTACTCGCTTCAGAGAACGTCCAAAGAAACTGGATGCTTCTCAGTACCAAATGCGAACCAGAGAAGCCCTGCTTTCGAAAGTTCGTCAATTTAATGATTTAACGCGTGACGAATTCATGCGTAAGACACCTGCGGAAATCATGCAAATGGTTCGTGACCCGCGCTTGGTTGAGCTCATCAGCTCCAACCGTTCCTACTCCAACGAAGAATTGAGGGAAATCATCCCACAAATCCGCCGTTGGGGAAATTGATAATTGGAGGAAAATAGACATGCAACCCCCCGCCCCCCCAGCAGCCCCGCCCGCGCCAGCGCCAGCAGCTCCTGTGGCCCCAGCAGCACCTGCAATGCCTGCACCAGCAGCGCCAATGCCAGCGGCACCTATGCCAGCAGCACCAGCGCCTATGCCAGCAGCACCAGCAGCGCCAGCACCAGCCCCAGCAGCGCCAGCACCGGCCGCTCCGGTTCAACCGAAGCACCAAACCAGCCCAGAAAACAAAGAGAAGTTGAAGGCCGTCGGTTCGATTGCAAGCGCAATCGCTGCCGAAGTCCAGAAAGTAATTATCGGTAAAGCACACGTTATCGATAACGTCTTGATCAACATCCTTTCCAACGGTAACCTTCTGTTCGAAGATTACCCAGGTCTGGCTAAGACACTGATGACCAACACCTTCGCTGATGCGCTTGGTTGCGATTTCAAGCGTGTTCAATTTACGCCTGACTTGCTCCCTGCTGATATCACAGGTACAAACATCTACGACGCAAAGAAGGGTGAATTTACATTCAAGCCAGGACCATTGTTCTGTAACCTTCTTCTCGCTGACGAGATTAACCGTGCTCCTCCAAAGACTCAAGCTGCATTGCTTGAGGCTATGCAAGAGAAGCAAGTTACCATTGGTACAGTGACTCACAAACTCCCTGCTCCGTTTATTGTTATGGCAACTCAAAACCCTGTCGAGCAAGAAGGTACATATCCGCTTCCTGAAGCACAACTTGACCGTTTCATGTTCAAGATGTCCGTCGGATACCCTGACCGTGCTGACGAAGACGAGATTCTATCCCGTCGTATTTCTCGTGGAAAGGACGCTGTTGAAGTCGAAGTCATTACTCACCCAGAAATGGTGATTAACATGCAACAAGCATGTGAATTCGTCTATGTAGACCCTGCTCTCCGAATGTACATGGTCGAAGTTGTTTCCCGAACACGTGAAGATCCTCGTGTTTTGGTCGGCGCTTCACCTCGTGGTTCCCAAGCATTGCTGAAGACCTCCCGTGCTGCTGCAGCACTTCGTGGTCGTGACTTCGTCACTCCAGACGACATCAAGGCAATTGCCGAGCTCGCACTCGCACACCGAATTATTCTCAAGCCTGAGCATCAAATCAAGGGCCTAGAGTCCGGTGAAGTGATTCAAGCGATTCTACGTGAAGTTCCTGTACCAACTGTTTGATTACAGTTCTAAACTGAATTTGAGGTGAATGTGATGTGGAGTCGTAAATCTGCTATGCTCGGTAGTTTGGCTATTGCCATGTATTTGCTCGGTCTAACCCTGCGAAACTCCCAGCTCGTTACGATTGCAGTTGTCATCTTTGTCTTCCTGACTTGGGCTGCCCTTTTCGGCGGTCACGCTGACGTTGCGGCTACTGGCCGACGCGCAGAAGAATGGTCAGGTGAAGAAGGCGCGGCACTCAACAGCGTAACCGCAATGCGGAAAATGTCGAGTGCTCGTATCTTTGAAGATGGGGAGTTAAACATCACGCTGCGGATGCAAAACCATTCATCGCTCGCTAAAATTTTGGAAGTTCGAGACCGCGTTCCTGAAGTTATGCGCATCAAAGACGGTGCAAATTACATTTTGATGGAACTTGGTCCACGCCGTGAAACGTTGATCGAATACACCGTTGAATGTCCACTGAGAGGTTTCTACAGTGTTGGACCTGTGGCTGTCAGGATTCAAGACCCATTCGGATTGTTCCACAAGGAGAAAGAATTGCATGTCTACAATGATTTCCTTGTGTTTCCGAAAATGGAAGACCTCAAAGATACCTTCGTCAAATCCCGTGTTCCTAAGATTTTCACAGGTGCTGTTAACATTCGACAACCAGGTCCTGGTTCCGAGTTTTACTCATTGCGAGAATACTTCGAAGGTGACTCTTTCCGTGCCATCAACTGGTCTGCATACGCACGATCTGGAAAACTCATGGTCAATGAACGAGAACGTGACGCTGTTTCTGATATCATCATCATCGTGGATTCGCGGTCTGTTGCTGAAACAGGTCCTGTGTCTCGTAATGCCTTGGTATATTC
>JAQXFL010000020.1 GCA_029250345.1 Candidatus Poseidoniaceae archaeon | reverse complement strand
CGAAGATTGTTGCTGCAGTCCGCACGGATGGCGTTCTCGACCGCAACGTCGGTGGAGCCTCCATGGCAGGTTCTTTCGGCAGTGATTACGGTGAGATGATTCTCGAAGCTGCTGATGCTTGCCCTGTAGAGATCATCAAGTTTGAACTCCAAACCGATGGCGCAACTGAAACAGTCGCAGAGGTTGCACCTGCTGCTGAAGTTGCTGCAGCGCCTGCCGCAGCAGTCGCAGTAGCTACTGGAGGAAGCGCAGAACTCCAAGCCCTTCTCGGTGCTGGAGACCGTTCACTTGCCATCCTTTTCGGATCTCAAACAGGTAACGCCGCAGGTCTGGCAGAGAAAACTGCAAAACTCGCAGCAAACTATGGGCTTGTCCCAACCGTCTACGACATGGACGGGTTCGACGCAGCTACCCTACCAAATCACAAACGTACACTCATTATCACATCCACTTGGGGCGAGGGAGAAATGCCTGACAATGCTGAATCTCTTTGGCAATCTGTCAGCACTCAAGCACCATCGATGTCTGGAGTTTCATTCAGTATTTGTGCAATTGGCGATTCTTCTTACGACGAATTCTGCAAGGCAGGAACCGATTGGGACGAGAAGTATGTTGCTCTGGGTGCGAGCAAGGTTCACACCACTCAATTGTGCGATGTAGACTTTGACACCCCGTGGGGCCAATGGGTCGCTGAAGCCCTTCCTATCATTGCTTGTGTCGATGAGTCCGGTACATTGCAGGAAGTTCTTCTCGATGAGATGATTGAATATGGATCTGGCTCTGGCGACGAGGTCGTCGAAGGTGACTTCACTCCAGGCTCAATCGTTCAAGAAGACATTTCTATCACACTTTCCTTGTTCCGCTACTGCCCTGAAGCCGCAGATTCTGGATGGGACACCATCGCATGTGCTGTACCAGGACACGCAACTGTTGAAGACCTGCTTTTGGCAGTCCAACAAGACGTAGATGGAAGCCTTGCTTTCCGCAGAGGAAGCGGTAATGGTTCTCCAACTTCGGGTGTTCGAGTCAACGGTCGAATTGTTTTGTCGGACCTTGCCCAAATCAGTGACTTGGTCATTGAAGGCGGTGTCCTCAAAATAGAACCTGTCCCAGGATATCCAGTCGTGCGTGACCTTGTTGTCGACTACACATCGTATGAAACAACACGTTCCTCCAGTGAACCGTGGATGAAAGCCGACCCTCGTGACGGCCATACCCTTCTCAACGGTAGCCCAATGGGTACAATGGAAGCTGCTACTGCGAACACCCTCCACGCAATGGGGGATGTTGTCTCCTTCCAACTACTGCAGTCAATGTCCGATACATTTGCTTATGATTCGGAGTACATGGGTCCGGGAGTCCTCTTGCAGCAATGGAACCGATGTGTTGACCCACGAACCGGTGAATCACAGCGTGATTCCCTGATGGCTTCAATCGGTAGCGAACACGGTGTTTGGGCAGAGGCAGACTTCACCTCAGTGGCTCGATACGGCTCTGATGGACGCACTGCTTCCAAAGCACTCAACACTGCTCGTGGTAAATTATTGAATTCCAACAATTATTCTGGCCCTCATGGCCGACTCGTGAAGTGGTACGGTCGCAGTGTAAAGTGGAGCGGCAATGTCAACGAAACCACACTTTACCGCCAAGTTCTCGGACCAGTCGGTCTTCTGAGTAACATTTTCGATGGCGTATCTGCTCGTATGTTCCTCGGCTTTACCCGGACTGGTGCACCACCATTCCGAAGTTTGCAAGCTCTTCTTGCACCACCGGCAGGTATTGGTAAAATTCCGAATATGATTAACACGAAAGTCGAGGCACACCATGAAGTCGTTAGCCTCTTCAATGAGATCGACCAGAGGTTCTGAGGTGAAATTATGGCTGTAAAAATTGCATATTATCCCGGTAATGCCGCCCGTGCTGCATCCTCTGAAGTCGAGGACTGCATACAGCCACTCTGCAAAACACTCGGTATTCAACTGACGGAACTCCCAAAAGCCAGCAGTGATGGCGGGAACATCATCAAACAATCATCTCCAAAACTCCAACATGCGTTGGTTGCACGTAACCTTGCGCTCGCTGAATCAAAGGGCCTCGATGTCCTAACGACTTGTGCAACGAGTCATGGTATCATGTGTGATACGATTGATGAATTCAATGACGACCTCGGTTTTGCTAACCATGTGAACAATATTGTTGCTCGAACTTCAGGTATTGAATACAGCGGTGAATCTCAATCACGGCATCTCCTCCACTTCCTTGTTGAAGAGATTGGACTGGATAAGGTCCGGGATGCTGTTGTTAATCCACTTCGTTTGAATGTCGCTGCTTACTACGGTTCAAGCATGCAACGCAATGGAGCCTGCGGTGATGATGACCCATTCATGCCCACG
>JAQXFL010000001.1 GCA_029250345.1 Candidatus Poseidoniaceae archaeon | reverse complement strand
AAGTCCCGTTCACTGGCAGTTGAGCCCGAAGTGTGTCCATTGGTAAATCCATAGTGTGACGGAGTTGAAGCGGAGTATCCCACCACTCGCCGCTAAAGTCACCTTCAGTTGTCGTTTTCATCAACGATTCACCAAAGGTCATTGCGAGCAAAAGAAAGACGATGGACACCGCCACCGTAGTGACTGCAGAGAAGTTCAATTGACGCCGTCCGTGGTTCAATTCTTCAATGCCACCGGCAATGATTTTCTGTTGCGTAGCATCAGCGATGATGGCATCCAAAACGATTTCGACATCATCGTCAGGAGCACCTGCCATGTTGTTGCCAGTGCACTAACCGTCAAGAGCATGACGCTTCGGCGTTCATGCAGCGTTTGTAGCTTCGCGGGCTTTTCGAGCGTGGGTGAACGAGCGAATGCAAGCGAAAGTGTAGACTCCACCCATCACCAGCATAAGCAACTGAGCAACGGTCGGTGCCGAGAAATCGCCAGCTGCAAGACCCTGCAGGCCCATACCTCCACCAAGGAAGGTCAAGAGTCCGAACACAACAGCGATGTGCATCCAAAAATGTGAGCGTTCAGGTTGACGGGTTGCCATGATGCTCATCGCAATGAGGGGTAATCCGAAAAAGGCAGGAATCAATGAGGTGAAACTGGTCATTCCTGTGCCGAGATAAAATCCAACGCCTTCCAACACCAATGCACCTCCAACCAGCATGGTCAATCGAGGTACTGTTTGCCCTAAAAATGTGAAATCACTCATGTTAACGGTAAAACGGACTTAACTTTTGAGAATGTCGATGGTTCAGCCATCGGAGCGAGCGATTCATGGGGGGGAACTCTCTCGGCGTAGTATGAAAGGACGGTTTGCAGTAGTTCTCGTTCTCAACTTACTGCTCGTGAGTACCGGTGGAATCGGATTTGCCAGTGCTGATGACGACCAACCAGCATGGCGTTCAACCGGTATCGACCCATCGTTGTGGAGCGATGGGCCACTTGAAGAAGATACTCCAATGAAAGAGACCTATCAGGGAAACCCAATCTTTGTCATCCAAGTATCGTATGTCCCAAATTTCGGTGAGGATCGTATCACCGGCAGCATCACCCTTGAATTGTTTGAACAACGGACACCCATCACTACTGCCAATATGATCAAAAACATCGATTCAGGCGTCTACAATGGAATTTTCTTCCATCGTGTCGTCGAAGATTTTGTTGCTCAATCCGGCGACCCTACATGCAAAAAGTTCGGAGTTTACCCTGCAACGAATCCTCTTGAGCCCACATGTGGGAGCGGTGGAACCGGCACTACAATTCCACTGGAGCACCATGAGGAATTGTCTCATGTTGACGGTGCAATGGGGATGGCAAGAGGCGCAGAAGAAGATTCAGCGGATTCCCAATGGTACATCACACACTCTGAGCAACACGGACTTGACCCTGAGAACCGCGATGACGGAGGTTATGCAGTGTTTGGAATTGTAAGAGATGGCATGGTTCATGTCCGCGGTATTGCAACCACTCCGACCGTGACGAATCCAGCAAGTGCCCAAGGTTTTCAAAATCCGGGACCTGATTTACTCGGCCGCCCTGTCAATGAAGTACTCATCGTAACCGTTGATTTAGTTGGTGTATCTGACCCAGATGGAACTCTACGAGGCGTTGCTAAAGCTCCGACTGACAACAAAGGCTTCTTTTCAATTCTGGGTGATTCATCGAGTACATTTTTCAAATCAACATTCATTGGAATGTTCCTTCTTGTTGCTCTTGGGATGTATGTTGCACGAACTGAACAACCGCTGACGTTGGAGAAGCATGATTCAACCGTCAGTTTGGACGCTTTCCTCGTCGACGATCCGATTCCGTGAATTACGCGTCTCTGCTCCGGCAATGCACATCGAGCACCACGTGACGTACCTTTGGAGAGAACCACTTTACTTTCTCTAAGTGTTGGGATTCTATGGACCATTTTCTACCGTGTGCTTCAGCCAATATTTCCAATTTTTCAAGGGTTGCCGTGCGCCAACTTTCGATGTCATCCTCTTGAACATTCATGTGAATATGCAACCAACCTCCACTCGGTTTTAGGCACTGAATAGCGTGTTCCCAAGCGTGCTCAGAAGAAGGCAATAGTCCGAGATGGCATCGGTCTGCTTGAGCGTATACATTGGGCAGCAGCAGTTGATTATCGCCATGGTGAACGGTAATTTTGTTTTCGAGGTGGTTCGCTTTAATCGCCCACTGCAGTCCTTTAATCGATTGTGGGTTCATCTCAAACGCATGAACATGCATCGCTTGACTGCGGAGTGCCATATGCAGGGTATAGTATCCGACTCCTGCATATGCATCAACGACGACTTCTCCATCCATTGGAATATTTCCAATGCGCCGTCGCTCCGTATTGTTGCCGGATGAGAACATGACTTGTGTTGCATCAAATCCGAATTGTACGCCGTGGTCTGTGAATTCGACCCAACCGCTTTCTCCGAACAACAGTTCAGTTTGAGAACTTCGAAAAATATCTTTGGCAATTGGGTGCTGGCGCGCCAAGCGTTTGCCAGAGAGCGCCTTGGTAATGCATCGCCAAAGTGCTTCCACTTGAGACTCGGAGCAGCGATTCAGAAGTTCAGACCACCCGTCGCTCTCAAACGCTCGTTCTGGCAGAACAATCATGTCGCCGTATCGTTCCCACTTTTGAGGCAGTTGAGAAACGAGTACTTCGAGTTCTGCGCCATTGGAAGTATCGGCGAGCCAATTTGAAACCATCCTCCTGAGTTGAGCATGAGGATTGTTCGATAATTCCGCTTTTTCAAATTCTTGGTTGATCAGATGAACTTCGAAAGACAGGTCCTTCAACACGCGTAACTGTTCGTCCTTCAATCCGCTCTTTAACGGCAGTATGAGCGAATCTCTCTTGCGCAATGGCTTCCAATCCGGATTCAGCAAATCATATTTGTCAAGAGCCAAGTGAAGCGATTCCCCCATCTCAAGTTGGCACCTTACTGCATTGCAGTTGGTGGGCTTTGAGACTGAATCGTCCATGGTTGCTCCAAGAGAGCAACGACTTTGAACATGGCGTGACAACACTGTACCATGTCGCACAGAAGCCAACGGCCCACTCGCCTCAGTTTTTCGACATCAATTGCCTTGGTATTGGTGATGACGCTGCATCTCTACGCACCGCTCGTTTCTGCTGCGAACATGAGTTCATGTCAAACCGCATGCGATGAATACGACAGCAACGAAGACCTCACACCTCATCGACAAGATTGGATTGAGGGGAAGTATGATTTTACTCTCGAAGACACATCGACCATCCGACTCGATTTGGTGTGGGCTATTCGTGAATTTAACCGCACTGCACTCGGCCTGGACAGTATACCTGCTGTCCAACTGGCACTTGCAAACGACGGTTTAGATTCGAAAGATGGAGCCCCTGCAGACCTTATTCGAGACCAATTTGATACTGAACTTCCAAACTCACCAGGTGTTCGTGTACAAGACCAACTCATCACTGAAATCGACAAAGCAATCGAAGATTCTGTCGAATCAGGCTTTGGTTCAGCTTCTTCTCCGATGACCGGTTACGTCGGTACTTACACGAACGGTGGTGTTACGGTTCAATGTTCGACGGATGAGATGAGCGATGCATCCGATGAAGGTGCTTCGACCAATAACGCCTTTGAGCCACCTATTTGCATTCAGAGCAGCGTCGATATCACGCTCTCACCGGATTCTTTCAATCTTGTACCCAATTCAAATTTAGAACTTGAAAGAGCCTACCAAGGCCTTCTTGTCATGGGAACAGAGGTCACTACAATGTTCGATTTAGTCGGGCTTCCGGGACACAAGTCATCGTACTCATTCAATCCCCCTGAATACGCTTCGATCAAGAGTGTTGATGCCAATGGAGTACGTGCAGCACGAACCGGTCCACCAGCATATTTTGCTGGTGAATGGGAAATCGACCACAGAAACGCTGGAGAAAACGACGGCGATCTTGCTCTACCGATAGAAGTGGAAATGGAACACCGAAATCGAACGGACACATCGACCGTCGTTATTCCGAGCAATGAAAAGGCACTTGACCTACAGATTCGGCTCGACTTGCGAGATGAATCCTCGGCTACATTGGATTTCATTGTGGCCTTGCATTATTTGGATCAAGATACAATGTCTGATTGGGGTATTTCGATGATGAGCGTCGCCGATCGAGCGACGATGAATCAAGTCACTTCGGACGGAATCCGACTTGCCTACCACAACGATATTGTCGACCTTTCCAATATCACCAGCCAATTCCCCGTAGATACCATCGCAGAGGGTATTTCCTCGACTGTAGCAGGAATGGAAACGATTCAAATGAATCCAATGTCATGGGTCTCTGAATCGACGGGCGGTGAAGGAATCGTAGGACCCGAGGGAGGTCTCAACTTCACACATTCAAGCGGCTGCACTGAAATTGTTCCACCGAACAAGCCTCTGTACTATTGTGTCCAGGGTGAAAAAGCGATGTCCTACGAACACCCAGTCTACCTTCGAGCGACAAGCCAACCGTTCTCAATGCGCTTGCTCGATATCATGAAAGAGAACAACGATAATGAGGATGTAGCCGATGTGCTTGACGTCCTCACAACCGAGGATTTCCGCAGAGTGATGAATGCAGGGATTGAGTTCCAATCGGTAATGGACAGCAATTTCCTCTCTGACATTGTTCCAGACGACCTTCCTCCATCAGAACTCACTCTCGAAATCATTCTCCCTGCGTGGATTCAAACCATGGATGGTTCAGACCGCATCACTTTGAAGGATTCTCTCGACGGCAACGACCAAATGGATATTTCTTTTTCCGGAGTTGATCAATACGATTGGCGGAATATTATCAAAAACGAAAACGGTGATATTGCATGTTATTCGAATCAATCCACCTGCACCACAAACGTCGGTGGCTTGGATGCAATGGAGTTCGATTTCAATGAATGGGACCGGTCCGTTTCAGTTGAGTTTGGACTCGATGCTAGTGTTGCTCTACACCGAATTGGTATCCCGCAAGACCGAATTCCAACGTTCGAAAACCACAGCATCTCCATGGAGGCAATCCCTTCCGATTTGGTTCGGCTAGGCATCGATATCTCGAGTCGGCTGGAATCTCCAATTAACAGTACATTGAACTTCTCGGACTACTGCACGGCTGAAATGATGGATTACATGCCGGTGTGTGGAGAAAACATTACGTTTGAATTCTCAAGTCAAGGCATTACGGCATTCGTAGAGCGCTTTGGTGAAGTTCTCACCGATTTCATTCACCAAACGATTGCATACTATCTCGACACACATTCAACCCAAATCAAATCCGTCGATTTGGATGCATTTGTCATCGATTTCAACATTGGTGGAATCGATGCTCCAGACTATGTTGTCTCCGATAACGAGGGAATATACCTTTCAATGAAAATACCGAAGGTTCGTTTCAAGCTTGAAGTCGATGGCAATCTTGCAGAAATGTGGACAGGAAACTTCGATTCTGCGGAATTTACGCTGACTACCAACGCCGTTCGGAATTTGATTTTAGGCCCGATGACAAGCATGGTTGATTCATTCAGTC
This sequence comes from Candidatus Poseidoniaceae archaeon, assembly GCA_029250345.1. Classification (GTDB taxonomy): domain Archaea; phylum Thermoplasmatota; class Poseidoniia; order Poseidoniales; family Poseidoniaceae; genus MGIIa-L1. The sequence goes on along the minus strand of JAQXFL010000001.1, from coordinate 2,373 downwards.
ACGCCCTTACATCAGGAATATTTTCGATTTTCTCTCCATCGGGCGTTAACATTCCTCCTGAACGAGTGACTGTGCCGTTCTTCTTGACCAACAGCACCGTCAATGAGGAGTTTGATTTGGGCTGGACTGGACCGTTTACCGTTACAATGCCGAAAGGCCTCGAATTCTCCTATCTCAACTCATCTGCAGGCAACATTGAGATTGCCGAAGTTGATGGCAGACAGCAAATTACCTACCATGTCCCATACGGTGATTTTGAAGACGATATTACATTCAAGTTCAAAGTGACATGGTATTTCTTCTTCATTCAACTATGGAAATATCTGGGCATTGTAGCGATTCTTCTTGTTCTCGCAATACGGCGGCGAAAGAAGCGTAAATTGCGTAAACAGAAGGTTCGCAATGCTGCAAAGGCACAATCGGCGCACAAGGTAAGCATTAACCCGACTGAATTCGCTGATCTTTCTGGTTTCCACAGCAAGGGTATTCATGGGGACATGGAGGTCTTGAAGGATTACCAAGAAGATACAACCCCTCCTCGCCCTCCAACCTCTTCGGGATTGGGCGATGGTAGATTTGACTGATTAATCGTGCAACGCTGAATGTATTCGCATGGCGAGCGAAGGGCCAATGCCTGGGACCGTTTTCAAGTCCTGAAGTGAAGCGTGAGCGATTCCTTGCCGGCCGCCAAAGTGTCTTAGGAGATTCTGCATTTTTTTGGCTCCGAGCCCTTCAACTTCCTGCAGTGGGTCGTCAAGTTTTCTTCTGCTTCGCCGCTTGCGATGGAATGTGTTGACAAATCTGTGCGCTTCGTCACGTGCGTGAACCATAACTCGGCCTTTACGGTCAAGAACAAGCGGTGCTGCGTTGTTCCTGAATATTGTCTCTTCACGCTTCGCCAGTGCTGCTAGTTCGAATCGACCGGTGATGCCGTGTTCCTCAACCAAGGCGGCAATGGTTGACAAATGGGTTTCTCCACCGTCGATAAGAACCATGTCCGGCCATTCATCTTGGCGTTTTAGCCACCGTTCAACGACTTCTCTCATCATACGTAAATCATCCATTGCATCGCCCTTAATGGTGTATTTCCGGTACTCTTTTTTCTCAGGCCTACCGTTGCGGAATGAGACACTTGCTCCAACTCTCTCATCACCTAAGAGCTGAGCCATGTCAAAACAAACAAGATGGTCGAGTTGTTCCAATCCGAGAAGAGCAGCGCCTTCATCTGCAGCCCGTTGTTCAAGAGAGCCACTTGTCTTGTTGGAAAGCCGAACAATTTGAATTTCCGCATTCTGTTGAGCGAGAGTTTGCAGTGTCACGAGGTCGCCGCGCACGGGGATACGTACTTCGACGTTCGAACCACGACGTTGCGTTAGCCATTGTTCTGTTCCGTCTTCAAGAGGTTCCGGTGTCACCAGTAATCTCGGCGGCGTACGGTTGGTGTAGTGTTCAGAAACGAACATCGATACGGTTTCTTTGACATCACCTCTGTGCAGCATCGGCCAAACTTCTTGCCCTTGCACGACTCCGTTATTGGCATGTACCACAACAACAGCAGCGAGGTCACCTTGCACTCCAATGCCAAGCGCATCGCAATCGCGATACACCTTACTGGAAACAACGTGTTGACCAGTCGTTGTTCGGATGGCGCGAATCATATCCCTGCTTTGTGCCGCTTTTTCGAATTGCATCGCATGTGAGGCGTTATCCATCTGCACGGCGAATTCTTCCAAGAGTTCTGCAGCATCGCCGTTGAGAATCCGTTTCGCAGCATCAACACTCTCGGCATAGCCTTCGCCGGAAATACACGGGCCAGAGCACAATCCAATATGCATCGAGAGGCAACCCTGCGGTAGCAAATCTTTGCAGTCTCGAATTCCAAATTGACGACGCAGCAATTGCATCACTTGCTTCGCTGCCCCTGCGTTCGGAAACGGCCCCCAGCGAGCACTTTGTTTGGGTGGATGGCGCGTGTACATGATGCGTGGGAATTCTTCATCGGTAAGAACGAGGAAAGGATAGGATTTGTCGTCTTTGAGCATTGAGTTGTACCGCGGTTTATGCTGCCGTATCAGTTCGCGTTCGAGGATGAGAGCTTCTTCAGGATTCGGGGTGACCATGCATTCGATGGTGTCGGACTTCCGTACAAGTTCTGGAATCATTTGGCGATCTGGATTGGAAGCGAAGTACGACCGTATTCGTTCGTTAAGTCTCGTTGCTTTGCCAACGTAGAGGACTTTTCCCTTTTCCGATTTGAAAAGATACACACCCGGTTTCTTCGGAAAATCCACCGAAGAGAGCGTCACAGGCATGATGTTGGCTTGATGCCCACCCACATAAGGCAACCCATCAGCACAGAAGATGGAGATGAGG
>JAQXFL010000152.1 GCA_029250345.1 Candidatus Poseidoniaceae archaeon | reverse complement strand
TTTGCACAGAGTGATTGCGTATCCTTGGTTCTTGAATGTGCAACAGTAACGGTAGAATCGACTCCTTTCGCACCCAGAAGTAACGATTGCGGCATACCGACAATGCGTGACCTACCAAGGACGACTGCGGTTTTACCTTCGGTTTCAATTCCCGCCCACGACAGCATTCGCATAACTCCACTCGGAGTGCATGGCAACATACCGTCCATTCGTCCCTGAACGAGGCGACCAAGATTCTGTGGATGGAATCCATCCACATCCTTTGATGGGTCAATGAGGTCAGTGAGTCCTTCTTCATCCATGTGGTCTGGAAGAGGTGATTGTACAAGGATGCCGTGAAGATCGTCTTGTTTGTTGAGAGATTCAATGGTCGTACGGACTTCATCTTCAGTTGCGGATGCGGGCAATTCAATATGAGTACTGCGAATGCCAAGCCGTTCACATGCTCGAACTTTGGAGCCGACATAAACATGGCTTGCGGGATCATCACCGACAATTACGACTGCAAGGTGGGGCTGTGTATCCTTCTCTCGGCACTTGGCAATCCTCCCGAGCAGTTCTTCTTCGACCTTCGCAGCGCAAGCCTTTCCATCCAGTCGCTGTGCCACCATACCACTCCCAAAGAATCCTTGACTTTGAGGATTCGCTTAGAAGAGGCCTCCGCCTGCTTCATGCTCAGCGCCATCAGCGGTTGCGAACAATCGTTTTTCGTCTTTGAAGGATTTGAATTCAATCGCGTTACCCGATGGGTCATTCAAAAAGAGAGTAGCCTGCTCACCGACTTTCCCCGGATAACGAATATGTGGCTTGAGGCGAAACTCAACATTCATCTCCAGCAATTCGTCTCGAAATGAATGCCAATGGTCGTATTCCATTACCAGTCCAAAATGAAACGGAGGAACTTGTTTACCATCAACCCGACCATCATCGCTCATGTCTGGCATCTCTTGAACCAAGTGGCATACGATTTGATGGCCGTGGAAATTGAAGTTGATGGTATTCTCAGTACGCCGACCGATGGAGCATCCAAGGACATCAACGTAGAAACGCTCAGTTCGGGGCAAATCCGTTACGGGAAAAGCAAGGTGGAAAGGACGCATGGTAAACCGTCAGTATGGAGGCTTACGGATTTATCGCTCTCGCAATTGAAAGGAGCCTGCGGAGGGACTCGAACCCCCGGCCTTCGGATTACAAATCCGATGCACTACCAGCTATGCTACACAGGCGACAAACTGCCCGAGACACTTACCCTTGATGAATGAAACGGAGAGAACCACAAGAAAATGTGAGGAAACTCAAATTCTCAATTGAACCAGAAGAAGGGGCAAGTCAAAGAACACTGCCGTATTCGGAGAGGCATGAACCATGACGCCGGTGCAGGATTACTCAACTCATATGCCCAGTCGAAGGTTGGTAACGATACAATTTTTGGATGGTGGGCGCGATACCAAGAAGCCGTCAAGAACGGTGCAGATGCCGTGAATGGAACAATTGGAGCGTTGCTCGAAGATGATGGGACTCTTGCCATCAACAAGGTTGTCGATGAAGCCATTCGTGCTGCACCACCTGTTGAAATTGCAGCGTATGCACCGCTCAAGGGACTTCCTGCTTATCTCGACCTTGCAAAAACGCTCGCTCTCGGCGAACATCGTGACGCTATGGATGAATGCGGCATCTCGATGACTGCTACCGCAACTCCTGGTGGATCTGGTGCTCTGTTCCTTGCTGCAGCTAATTTTGCAAACCGAGGCGACAAAGTCCTGCTCAGAGACCGACATTGGGGCCCATACAAGGGATTCCTGTCGGGCTGTGACTTGGACTCTGAAGTCTACGCTCTGTTACCTAAAAACGATGATTCACCGTATCCGTTTGTTGACATTGAAGACTTCAAAGCAAAACTTGCTTCACTGTGTTCAAAGCAAGATAAAGTCATGATTTGGCTCAATGATCCTGCCCACAATCCGACCGGGCTCTCTTTGACTCCTGCTGGGCGAATGGCTGTCCTTGAAGCGGTCATGGAGAGTGCATCTGCGAATGAAAACGTTGGACACACCTTGCTCTTGGATTCCGCCTACCATCTGTACGCTGAAGAGCCTCATGGATGGAGTCAAACCATTCTTGAGTCCGTTGAAGAAGGCTGGCCATGGACCGAAAACTTCCTCATTACCTTCGCCCTTTCCCTCTCGAAATCGCATACCATCTACGGCCTTCGAACAGGTGCTCTTGTCAGCATCCATCCCGATGCGGAAGTTACCGAAAAAATCGACACTGTGATGGGAGTTACTGGGCGACAGACATGGTCTGCAGCACCTCGAGTTGCACAATATACCGTCAGTGAAATGCATGCATCCAGTGAAGGAGGAGAAGCTTGGGGCCTTGAGAGAGACCGCTTACAGTCTCTGCTTGTCAACCGTCGTAACCTTTTCAAAGAATCATGTGAGAAGTTGAACGTCCCGTTAAACCCAACACACGACGGCTTCTTTGCGTGGTTGGAACACGATGAGCCACAAAAGATTGCAGAAGCCTGTGCTGAACAAGAGGTCTACCTCGTACCACTCACTGGCGGCGTTCGAATTGGCCTCTGTGCAGTGCCATTGGAGCATATTCCTCGCGTCGCTGAAGCACTCGCACACGCACTCAAGTGAGGAATCACAATGCCCGGCACAAGAGAGAATTTCCTGATTGCCGGTGCGATATGCATCGTAGCAGGTGCTTTCTTCACCGTGGCGAACATCATGTCAATCGCCGGAACAGTTGGAATAAGTGGCATCGTTTTGTTTGTACTTGGCATGTCAATACGCTCAGAACAAGGCATGTCCAATGAGGATATCACCAATTGGAAACCGGATTCAGCACAACTCCCTGACGCTGGACGCGTCATGTACAGAGTTGACATCACGCTCGATGAGCCGAAGAAATGCACCGTCATGTGCGGGCCTTGCGGGCATATCGAGTTGCTCGATGGCGACCGACCAAGTCAATTCACTTGCCCTGCATGCTCGACATTCCTCTGGGATGAAGAAGAATAATCGGCGAAATCTAGTTGGCGTAAAAGCACCGAAAAAGACCTTGTGACTCCATAGAATTGAAGGGCATGAATTGACACGACGCATCATGGACGCAGACTCCTTGCTCAACCCCGAGCGCAGAATGCTGCGTAGAATGCAGGGGAAGCCGGGACATGAATGGACCCTCGATGAAATATTGGAGGTCTGCGAATGGAAGGACCAAGCGGTCGCTGTTGGCGCTGGGCATGGACTCACCAACGGTGGATTTGTAAAAACCAACGAAACCAGTTCATCACTCGTCCGACTGGCTGCGGAAGGTGTGAAAGCCAGCGACAGCGGATTATTGGAGGCAAGGCTATGGAATTGGATTTCAACGCATGCTGAGCCCACCATGGCGAATCTCCAATCGGAATTTGAACGCCATGAGGCGGGACCTGGTGTCGGACTGATGAAGCGGTTAGGTGTCCAAATGTTCAATGGCGCATTTAGCACGGAAAACCCAGAACAAGTCACATCACACATCGAACAAAGAACGGCATTCATCCAATCGCTTCCTCAGCCGGAGCATTCGCTGGACAGCGACATGTTGGAGCATTTCAAATCACGTCGAGGACTTATTGAGTCGGTGGTATCAACAACACGAACCTGGACACTCACCAGTGCAGGACAGGCAATTGCTTCAGACGCACTCGTCGAAAAGCAATTCATTACCGAAATAACAACTGAACTCTTGCAATCGGACGATTGGAAAGAAGCCGAATACAGGCCGTTCGATGTGACGCTTGAGTCGTCTACGCCGAGAACAGGACGCAGTCATCCAATGCAGGCATTGATTGAACGTGTGCGAAGTATCTTCCTTGAGATGGGATTTTCAGAACTTGTTGATGACTATGTCCAAACTGCAGGATGGAACATGGATGCATTGTTCATTCCACAGGATCACCCTGCACGAGAAATGCAAGACACGTTTTACTTGGACAATCCTCAATCGATTGAACTTCCAAAGCATCTGACCGATGCATGGGGTGCAATCCATGAACACGGCGGTGATACTGGTTCAGTTGGTTGGGGCGGAGAATTCTCAGCCGAAACATCGGAAAAGGGACTGCTGCGCACACATACAACGGTCAACACCATTCAATATCTTGCCAAGAATCCAACCGATGCATGCCGTGTCTTTTCGGTTGACCGAGTGTTCCGCAAAGAAGCAATTGACCGTACGCATCTACCAGAGTTCCACCAAATTGAAGGAATTATCATGGAAGAAGGAGCAAACTTGCAAATGCTCGTTGCGACACTCAAAACGTTCTATGCAAAGATGGGGTATCCAGAAGTTCGTGTCCGTCCTGCTTATTTCCCCTACACAGAACCAAGCCTCGAAATCGAAGTCAAATGGAGAGGAAAGTGGCTGGAACTGGGTGGAGCGGGAATCTTCCGTCCTGAAGTGACCGAGCCGTTGGGCATCTCTTCACCGGTGCTTGCATGGGGAATG
>JAQXFL010000138.1 GCA_029250345.1 Candidatus Poseidoniaceae archaeon | reverse complement strand
TCATCAGTAGACGGTTCAATCCTTGCGACGCTTAGCGATTCAAATGCCATTGTCAACGCTGTGCTTGAAGACCACAATGGCGACTTACTGGTTGGAACTGCAAACGGTAAATTGTTCCGGTACGATACAAATTCTTGGGCAGTAGAAACGCTTTCTCTCAGTCATGGCAAATCGATTATATCGCTTGAAGAATACGACAATCTCACCTATCACATTGGAACACAAAACGGGAAACTCACTCAAGTACAAGTTTCGAGTTTTGCAGAAGGGAGCACATACTCTTCCTCCGGACGTGTCGTCGGTTCTGCTCAGGAGTTTTCCGGTGAGCTTTACATTGTAACTTCATCCACCACGGCTTCTAAAATCCGCCTCTACGATCTCGACACCGATGGTGATGGAGTCACCGACCAACTGGATGCATTCCCGCTCGAGTTTACACAATGGTCCGATTCAGACGGCGATGGCTACGGCGATAACCTCAACGGCTACCTTGGTGATGTGTTTCCAAACGAAGCATCGCAATGGGAGGACGCAGACGGTGATGGTTACGGTGACAACCTGAGTGGGTTTGAAGGAGACAGTTTCCCGTCGAATGTCGAACAGTGGTCCGATATAGACGGCGATGGCTACGGCGACAATGTCAACGGACTCAACGGTGACAAGTTCATCGATGAACCATCTCAATGGCTCGATGCAGATCAAGATGGATTTGGGGACAATCCGAACGGTATTACTCCCGATGCTTGCCCGTCCGTGAACGGTTTTTCAACCGAAGACAGGTTTGGATGCCTTGATTCTGACTTAGACGGTTGGTCCAATCCGACTACGAATTGGACCATCGCACAAGGGGCAGATGCTCTTCCTCTGCAAAAATCACAATGGCGTGATGGCGATGGTGATGGTTACGGAGACAATTTGACCGGCGAACTCGCTGATGATTGCAATTGGAAAGCAGGGACGTCGACCAAGGCATGGATTGCAAACTCGACTGCTGAAGTTGGTTTCAAGGAAGTCCCTTCTTACGGCTGTGAAGACTTAGACGGTGACGGCTGGGTCGATGTTACTGAATCTCTCAATATGGACCTTGATCCAAATGAGCACTTCGACGGTGACAACGATGGCGTCGGCTCAAATTCGGATTATGATGACACAAGACCGCTTATTCAGACCCAAGAAGACCATTGTCTGTTGAATTTTGATGACCAATCCTTGGATTGCCAGGGATGGAGAAATAAGGACTACCAGACGTATCTCTCACGTAACAAAGATGACGGGGAAATCGATTTGAGTTTCGCTGCTTGGAACACGAGTAAAAACGCAGGACTCCTCGATACCAATTCGGTTGATTCCAACACAGTCCAACAAGTCGTGATGGTTGGTGGTGGGGCTTTCCTCGCCCTTACTGTCGTGATTTTGGGAATCGGTTTTGTTGTGAAACGTAGAAAGACCAATGCTTTGGTCAAGATGTACGGAGTTCCATTCATTCCAACTGAAAACAGGTCGGCTGAGAACGAAGCATTGGAGGGTACAGCAGGCCTGTCCGCCCAAGGTGGTATTGTTTCAGATTCATCATGGGATGATGAAATTCAAAGTTTGGACTTCTCACCAGCCACAGATGAGTTCGCCGAAGAGGTTGAGGACATTCAAACCGTAGATGCTGCGAGTTTGTATGGAGGTGAGGACAGCCTTGAATCCATTGCAGGTGTTGAAACACCGTCTCCTCCAGTTGCAGAAGTATCTGAAGCACCCGTTGAAGCCCCTCCATTGCCACCTGGCGGTCTGCCAGAAGGATGGACAACGGACCAGTGGAAATGGTATGGTCAAGAATGGCTCGACAAGAACCAGTGATTTAGTCGCTCAACCCATCTGCCGAATTTCGAACAAACACTTGACATTTGTCGAGTGTTGTTTATCTCCAAACAATGGGTAAAGATTCGCGAAGTGCTTTCAGCTCTTCACCGGTATACACGGGGACACCGTCTTGCTTGAGCGTGTTCATTATGAGCCATAGTACGCCGTTCCAAGCGTTCGGTAGGGCGAAAATCTCGACGTAACCGCATGCAGCTGCTTCGAGTAATTTCCCTTCATTCGTATGTTCGCCAAACAAGGCTCGAATGAGATTTTTTGCATCAAATTCGTAGCCTTTAGGGCGCCATTCCATCATGTGAATCAAACCTTGAATGGTGAGAGATTAAGCCGGTCAACCAGGTGTTCGACCTCGACATCTGCGATTGCCTTCATGCGTTCACGTAGTGTTTCGATTTCGCCGTTCATGGTCTTCATCTTGTGAGCACGGACCAAATCAGTGAGCAGTTCGTTCACACTCTTGTGTCCACTCATTGTACGCATTGTGTTGAGTTGTCGTCGTACTTCGTAACTCACACTGACCGAGGTCATCCCTTCACCTGTCATGGCTATCCCGAACCTCCTCTGTTCTATAGCCTACTTAACCTGCGCGAAAGGATGAGTCCTTGAAACGGCGATTTCACGAGGTAACCTCGATTGTCGTGGGTAAATTCAGCGGTTTTTACGTTCCAGCATAAGGCGGGGGTTTTCGCTGACTCCGAATTCCCGTCGCATTTCAATGACTCGCTGGTGGAATTCCTTGGAAAGCGTCCAGTATTCGAGTGAACCTGCTCCAGCACCGGAGTTCGTGGGTTTGTTGAGCAAAACCGTAGGTGCACCACTCCAAGGCGCTTCAGCGACTTTCACCAATCTGCGAATGGTCGTTTTGAACAACTTGTTTGGCATCTTTCGGTTCACTTCATCGCAAACGTGGCGGCTGAGTTTTGAGCGGGCATCGACCATTGTCATGGCAATACCGAAGATTTTCAGGTTTCGATTAATTCGTCGCTGAATCATCTTAATCGAATTCATCAGCATGCTGAATCCTTCGAGTGCATAGTATTCAGCTTGAACCGGGACCATGACCCAGTTTGCAGCGCACATGGCGTTGATTGACAGCAGCCCGAGTGAAGGCGGGGTGTCGATAATAATGTAGTCGAACTGGTCAATTATTGGAAGCAGGGCTTCTCGTAGACGCGTTTCTCTGCCGATTTTATGACTTAGTTCAATCTCGGCACCGGACAAGTGAATGTCACTGGGCAGAAGCCAGAGGTGGCCAACAGAGAGGTTTTCCGGCGGCTTCTTGTTGTTGTTTCTCAAACTCCAGGCGTCGCGCATGGATTGAGTCAGTTCATCCGGACCAATCAGATACTCCTCCATGAGAGGAAGGTCTTCACCAGAGTCGTTTGTGAGAAGATCGTAAGCAGTTTTTTTGATTTTCTTCTTTTCAACACCAAAGGAAGTGGCACAATTTCCTTGTGGATCGAGGTCGATGAGCAAGACCTTAGCTTTTGGAAGGCCCTGCCGCGGTGAGCCCTTTGCGAGTGCTGCTGCCAAGTTTACTGCAGTGGTCGTTTTCGCACAGCCACCCTTCTGATTCGCTACGGCAACGACCATCTTGTACGGATTCATCATAGCAACCTCCTCGGACAACTTGACGAAAGAGGTCTTCCCCTTTCAATGCAAGCCCCAGCGTTTCAAAATCAAGCGGGTTGAATAACTGGAACAGGGACTTCGGAGAGAATCTTTCGAACGATGTGCATTCCGGTGATTCCACGAATCTTTGCTTCAGGCTTCATGTTGATACGATGGGAGATGATTTGCAATGCAATGTCTTTGATGTCATCAGGAATGACATAGTTTCGACCGGCGATTGCAGCAGCGGCTCTTCCAGTCTTGAACAGCGATTGTGAAGCACGAGGGGATGCACCATTGGTGACTCGGTGGTCTTCGCGAGTTCGTTGGACGATTTCGACGATGTACGAGAGAATAGCAGGGTCGACGTGAACGGTCTCCAGTGCTTTTTGCATGGCGACGAGTTTCTTAGGAGTCGTAATCTGTTCAACATCGTGACCGTCTTTTCCACGTAGTTTTCTGCGAGCAAGGATTGCCTTTTCTTGTGGTCGATCTGGATAGCCCATACTTAGTTTCATCAAAAATCGGTCCATTTGTGCTTCTGGGAGCGGGTATGTTCCTTCTTGTTCGATTGGATTCTGTGTAGCAAGAACAACGAAAGGTGCAGGTAATTTGTGCGTTATACCTTCGATAGTGACTTGCTTTTCTTCCATTGCTTCAAGCAATGCTGCTTGGGTCTTTGGTGGCGCTCGGTTGATTTCGTCAGCCAAAAGAATGTTTGAGAACAGAGGTCCAGCACGGAGTTTGAATTCGCCGGATTTTTGGTCGTACATGTAGGTACCCATGATATCGGAAGGAAGCAAATCTGGTGTGAATTGTACACGCTTGAACTTACATCCTAATGCTCGTGCAAATGTGTTTGCAAGCAATGTCTTTGCAAGGCCAGGGAAATCTTCCAGTAGCATGTTTCCGTTTGATAGAATACCAACGGTTACTCTGCGGAGGTTTTGCGGCTTGCCGATGATAACCTTCCCAACTTCATTCATGAGGCTGTTTGAAATTGCGGATACAGTTCCGATTAAGTCTTGTGCGGCGGGGTTTTGACCCATTGCGGGTGCTCCAGTCATACCAGATTCCATGTTAATGCCTCCGAGGATATTTGTCAACCACGACTATCCATATATGAATGTGAGGTGTGGTTATGTCATACAGTTTCCATTGTGTGTTACGGAATGCAACTGTTTACAGTTTCCATCCAAAACCGTACCGACGGTCCTCAAGAATCATGTTGTGAATCTTTTTTATTTCATCGAATGCCGATTTTTCGGATTCAGTCATCGATACATTCCTCATCATCTTGGCATCAGCAGATGGTACATCGGACCAGAACTCTTCATCGTCAACAATTTTACTTCGAGTAAATCTGATGTTCATTTTAATCGGAACTTGCTCACCTTCACGGGCCACAGTTTGTCCTTCCTCGCCGATTGACATGACTTTTCCAAGCGTCCGACCACTCCCATCGTTGCGAAGCAGTTCTTGGCCTACACGTAGGCTTCCTTTGAGGACATGAACTCCAAAAAGCGCAGGGTCATCGTTCATCATCCCGTACTTTGTAAGGTAGCGAACTTGACCCGGCATGAAGACAGGACCAGAGGATGACGACGCTCTTTCTCGGATAGCATCCTGTATTTCGTCGATTTTCTCCATCACTTGATAAATGATATCGGCTTGAATGAAATTGTAAGAGGATGCCCCTTTCTTTTTCATCGCTTCAGCGAGTTCTTTTTCGACCTGATCGTTTCCTTTGACCGACAGGGCAACTAAGAAACGGTGTTCTTCCTTTTCTGTTGCCATAATTTGACGCAGGTCACGGCGATTCACTGGACCAACTTCTGCTCGGCTGATTGGTATTTTTCTCTTCGCCAGCTCGTAAATGAGTGCTTCTAGGCCACCCACGGTTCGAGCCTTGACCACTGCCCCTTCTCGGAGTTCTTCCGCATTTTGGCAGCCTGGTGAAAACCCGCTACCCATTGCGTCTGGGTTCGTATGTATGTCTGAAAACATCTTTCGGGACACGACCTCTTTACAGATACTGCACATAATCGGAGTCTCGTTGCGAATTCGCTTATTTTCACGGTTCATCTCGTTGAAGACGGAGCGGTAATCATCACCTGGTTTTGGGAAGTAGATTTTGCTGCCAATGTGAATATCCTTGAGATGAGGAATAATAATTTTCAATCCTGCGGCTGCCGATGCTTGTTTGACATCGTTCCATCTTTTTCCGGCGTCTCGCATCTCCGCCATATCTTTCGGTTCGCGAATGGCTCGGATACGTACTGCATCTTCACCACCAATGTTCCCGACAGGGCCTTCGTTCGTATTGTAGGCAACATCATCGCCAACACTGATTGTACCTTTCGTAAGTATGATATCAATGGTTTTTCCAAGTCCGGTCTCTTCTCGAGACTCCAACACATATCCTTCCGCCATTTCAGACTGGTCAACAATCAAATCTTTACGAGTAAATTTTTCAGCCATTGCGAGTAGGACGAAAAGAAGATCTTGCAGGCCCTCCCCCTCTTTGGCACTCATTGGGACAAAAAATCGATCGTTATCAATATCGAAACTTTTGATTCCTTCCCAGTACTTTGTGAGGTTAAACCTTGAATTTGTTGCTACCTGTCCTAGAAGCTTGTAGTAGAACTCGTCTGCGGTCTTTTGGACATCTTTCGACTGTTCTTTCCATGATTGCCACGATGAGCGTCCTCGTTTCGAGTCCCATTGATGAACTCTGTCCGCTTTATTTCCAACAACCACAAATGGGATATCGTTTTTCTCAAGAATCTTGATGCTCTGAATGGTTTGTGGCTTGAAACCCTCAACTAAGTCAACGATGAGTACGGCAATATCGGCAACATTCCCGCTTCTTTTCCGGATTGAACCAAACGATTCGTGCCCGGGGGTATCGATGAAAATGATACCTGGGCTCTCAAAGACAGGCTTTTCTTTGAACGGCATGGTTTGAATTGCGTTGTTCAACAGCGCTGCAGGAACGTTGGTGACACCGAGTTCCTGCGTGATTCCTCCGGCTTCTCTGTTCATAACGTTCGTTTGATTCTTATCACCGATCGAACGAAGCAGGTCAAGTAGACTCGTCTTACCGTGGTCCACGTGGCCGGTTACAGCAACGATGGGTTGGCGAAGGATTTCACCAATCTCTTCTGTACCGTCATCAGACATGTGAATCAACTACTGTATGATTCGACTATTCATAAACCCAAGAGGTGATGGTTTGTTCCCAATCCATGAGCCCCTCAGGGAACCAAAGTCCAAGTTCGAACGCAGCTGTATCTGCAGCATCTGAACCATGAATCATGTTGTAGCCCATGTCCATGCCAAAGTCGCCACGGATAGTGCCTGGTGCAGCTTCACGACCGTTGGTTGCGCCAATGAGGGTGCGAGCAACAGCAATGGAATCTTTACCGGACCATGCCATGCAGACAACAGGGCCAGAGGTTACGAAATTAATCAATCCAGGGTAGAATGGACGTTCGGAGTGAACAGCGTAATGTGTTTCAGCAGTTTCTCTGCTTGGAACGACCGACTTCAATCCAACGAGTTTGAGACCTTTCTGCTCAAATCGTCCAATAATTTCTCCAATTAATCCGCGTTGTACACCGTCAGGCTTGACCATTACGTAGGTAGTTTCCATGTTGTTCACCAATTCAGCCGACTTGACACCCCTTTATGAGCCATACGGCCAAAAAGGCACAGCGGTTGCACTCTCAATGAGGTAGAAATGAGGTCATTTCGAAGAAAGGAGCTTCAGAAGCCGCCCTTGACATAGTGACGAGTCCACTTGACTTTGCGAGAGTTTCGCTTGAGTTTCACCATGTTCTTGCGTGCTTTTGAGTTCTTGAACCACAAGACACTGCCGTCTCGTCGGACGAACATCATGCCCGTACCAGGTTCGATCTCTTCTCCAGAAAAATTGCAAATACGTCGTTCAGGCATTGTTCATCACCGTGCATTCAATTTACGGGCTTCTCGGCCAGTATCCTTGAGCATCAAAATATCGCCAACACGAATTGGTCCCAAGACGTTTCGAGAAATGATTCGTCCAACGTCACGAGGGTTTGGTGCGTCGTTGACACGAACTTTCACTTGAGTTGCTTCGCCTGTCATGCCGGTTCGACCGACAATTTCGACGACTTCAGCAGGCCATCCACCGAGTTCTTCGCTCATCTTTGTCATCTCCAATATTGGTTTCAAGCCTTGAGCCCGTTAATGGCTTCAACAACTTTGCTAAAATCTTCTTGGGCGCCTTTGGTGATTTCCATCACGGCAATAGAGGCTGCCTTGACACCTGCTGGAAGTCCAGCAGCTTGTGCGAGGTGTTCTTGAGAAGGTACGTATCCGAATGGGATTCCCTTTTCTGCACAGATCAAAGGAACGTGAGCAAGGAGTTCAGGTGGGTTGACGTCTTCTGCAAGGATAATGAATTGGGCAGTTCCGCGTTCTGCGGTCTTGGTCACTTCATTGCTACCTTTCTTGATACGGCCGTTGGAATTGGCTTGTAGCATGTCGTAGATTTGGTTCGATACTTCTTCAGGGGTTTCAAATTGCACGTGTACAGTCACTGGAATCACTCTGTCCTCATGTTAAGGGCGTTCCTCCGCACAACCTCGCGAATATAAACACAGCGGAAAGAATGACCTGGGCGTTTTGGTAACAAACTCTACCCATTCAGACAACGAAAGGAAACATTTTCGTTATACTGCGGGGCTAATACTGCCAATTCAAACGCTCAAACAATTCATTTACGCCGCGAGCCAACGCCGGACCGCCGGATATCACATCGCGTGGATTTGACAACGAGCCCGTGGAGTGTACACCGTCGACGTAACGAATTAGACGAGCAATTGCTCCACCGGTGAATAATCCGTGTGAGCAGGCTGCGTGGACAGCAATCGCTCCTTGGTTTCTTAATGCTTCAGCAGCCCTACATATGGTTCCCCCAGTGGCAATCATATCGTCAACAATAGCAACGGTTTTCCCGTCAACATTGAGGTCCTTCGCCTTGTGAACAATGGTGTGCGCATCGATTCTCGTCTTTTCGAGGTATGAAAATTCACAATTAATTTCCTTAGCGACGGTTGAAGCACGCTGAATTGCTCCTTTGTCAGGCGAGAGGATAAAGTCAGGTTGAACGGTCTCTTGTAAGTGGAGGGCGAGTTCAGGCATTGCAGAAGTGAAAGCCACTGGAACAGGAAGGTCTTCCAAAACAGAAGGGGCGTGCAAATCGAAGACGATGATGCCATCGCAACGGGATGCAAGAAGATGCCCTATTGCACGAGCGGAGATTGCTTCACCGGGTTTGAAGCGCTTGTCTTGCCGTGAATAGCCAAAGTAAGGGATTGCAAGAAGAATGCCAGGGCCAACATCTTCCATTTCCTGAGGACCAATCTCCCGAAGGTTTTCCATTTTTCCTTTCCGAACATCGTTGATCGCCTCTAGCATAAGGAGTGTTTCGACAATACCTGAATCGGGGAAGGTATTGGATACCAACACGACCGGTTCTTTTCGAACGGCTTCGATGGTTTCACTTGGAATACGAATGTAACCCTCCGAGTCTGGAAAGCGTCGAGTTTCCAGTTGATGGTGTTCCCACTCAAGCGAGGCTGCAAGTTGTTCAGCCAATAAGCGAGAATTGCTTCCGGATAAGACGACCATACGATTCCCTTGGTGTGAGCGAAACACTGCCCCTTCATGTTCTTTGCGAGTGCAAATGTCTCAAAACAGACCCCTTGTTTGAGGTGTAAGAGTGCGCGAGGCAGGACTTGAACCTGCGACCTCCCGGTTATCAGCCGGGTGCTCCAACCGACTAAGCTACCCGCGCAACTGCAGTTCGGCCGACTCACCTCCCCGTCATAAGAGTGACGGAGGGCCAAGGGTGTCAAGAGCACCGTTGAATGTTCACTCTTCTTCGCTCATTGCGTTGATCGAAACGAACGACGGAAGTGTAAGCACTTTGTCAAACGTTCGCGAGAGAACAACTTCGTCCAGGCGTTCTCGAGTTCGTGAGAATGCATTGATTGGTATTCGAAGTTGGGGGCCAACTCCGTATTGCTTTTGTATTCCAATTCGTACTTGTACGATGACGCCTCGATATGTGCGCTTGACTTTGAACAAGTCAGTAATAACGCCGATTTCGTCACCTTGGTTGTCGAGCACCGCTCGGTCAAGCATTTCATCTGGTGCGTATAGCTTCTCATCAATCCGGACGGTGTTTCTCCATCGTCGTTGTAGTTCTCTCATTGATTTTGAAAGTTTAACAGTTCCATCGTTTCGAATACTGTGGACCAGTTCCTTTGGTAGTGGTACGAGTTCTGCGGGCTTCCGCATGAATTCATCAGCCACATCCGACTCGACTTGCAATCGCATGGATCGCACGCGTGCTTCGTTCGGATGGTGACGTTCACCAACTATTTTTCCTACTTTCTTATCGTTCACATAAACATCTCTTTGGAGTAACTCCTGGATGTCATATTTGTCGTTCGGCATTTTTCCCATCTCCTTCGCCAGTTTGTTCCGGCTTACCCCCTGCTTCACTTGAAAGGTCTTATACTCTTTGGCGATAAAAAAACTAAATCCAATTGCATTTGTCGTATAATTTATCGCCATTTCAATTGAAAAACCGATTAATTTTCAATTTTGACAGATGTCGTATAATTAATTCCTGCAATAGGAGTTCAATACCGCCGAGTCGGAAAATACGGGTTTTCTATAGAGTGGTCTTCGGTGTGTTTCAGAAGTTGAATTTTACATTCTTTTGTATTGGAAAGGAGGAAATTCTTTCTCTTGAATCTGTATGTTATGACTTTGCCTGATCGGGGAATCTTCGTGTCCGTGTGTTCGTATTGTTCGAAAACAAAACCGTCTTTGTTCAATTTTTCTAATTGAATATTTGTTTTTTCAATTAGGATTTTACATTCTATTAAGTTTGTATATTTTGAACATCTTGATGTACAACTCGCCCGTGGCTTGTTTATGCGAAGCACTCCAATTGTTCACCTTAGAGGCATTGATTGCTCTCTCGGTGATGCAATGATTGAACGGTTGTTACGCACCCATGCCTGTATTGTTGTGCCGCAATCTTCAGTGGAGGGGCTGTCCAATCGATATTCTGCCGACTTAGAATTCGGAGAATGTGAATTGTTTGGCTCAGAACAAATTCCATTTGAGGCAGGACATCGTTTGTTTCTCATGGGTTTGGGTCCTTTCACCGCTCCATCTGATGGCGAGAGAGGTTTTGATGTCGATGGATTGGAAATCGTTCTTGCCTTGCCAGGGCATCTTGGAATTGAGGCAGAGCATGAATGGATTGATTCCCATGTTGATGTGCACGATCTTCTTCCACGTCGACAAGATTCGGTTTGGCAATCGCCAAGATTCCAAACATGGATGGAAAGTCTAGAGTCATCTGGTTCGGTCACGGCCGATGAATCTTCACAATATTGGTGGGTAAGTGACATCGACGTGGCAGACGCTCTTGTGCGTATTCTTCTCAGTGATGAGCCGTTCTCAAGTGAAATGAAAATATCAGGCCGTCGTTCATGGTCAGAGGGACAGACTTTGGAAGAGTTATCTCTGCTTTACAATCGTACGGTTGCAGGCAGGACAGGCCGATTCAGCGTTGAACATTTGACGGCAGCTCCAACGCCTTCCATCGAAGTGCAATCCTTGATTGTTCAACCCAACCTCCCAATGGATGTCGATGAAAATGCACGTAAGAGGCCCGACCTTTCACCGTTGCACGACCTCTTGTACCGCATTGACGGAGATGGCTGGAGGCCGCTCGTGCCGATTCGAACGGCACTCATGCATTCGCTTGCAGATTACATTGAATGAGTTCAGATGGTTTGGGCTCCACCTTCTGGAAGCATGCTCAGTTGAGCAACTTCACCCACAAGGGATGGTCCAGTTTGGAACGTACCCATGATGCCGGTATCACCGCTTGGGTTGTGTGAAAGAGAAAGCCACGGCCGGCCGAAGGCGTCAATCTGCATGTCGATAAAGTCGCCAAAGCCGCCGCATCGTTCGTAACCGCAGGTCGGGCTAGCGTTATCGAGCGGGTCTTCTGGCGCATTGAGTTGCACGGTGGTAATCAGTGGAGTCTCGTTGAACGCATCGGTGATGACTGAAATATAGCCGTGCCAAACGCCGTCGCCTTCTGTGCCAACATAGCCAAACGCTACACGACCCGGGTCGCCAGCAATCACAACAGGGAATCCAGTCCCTTCAAGGTGGCTTGGCCCAACCATAATGGCATCAGACCACGTATTCGCATCATCAACTGAATACGAAAAGTACGGCATGTTGTCGTTACCCATCCACATGGCATAGACGTTGCTTTCACTGTCGGTATCGACTTGTGCTTCCTCGGCATTCCACGTATCAGCTGTTCCGGATTCTTCGGTAGGCAAGACATGTTCAGACCATGTGATTGCTCCGTCTTCAGTCTTGTACATTGAATATCCAGTCCCATCGCATCCAATTTGTCCTCGATAGAAGTTTCCATTGTCAGCGCCAATGAGGTGTGCTGAGAGGCCACCGCTTTGGCAGTCTACCGGAGCGCCGGGTAGTTCTGGCCCCCAAGTAAGTCCACCGTCTTGACTTTGTGAGCACAGGGGTGCTGGATAGTTCCCGTTGATGCAAAAGACCCAGAGTGTTTCATGGAGGATTCCTCCATATGGGGATGAAGCAATGGTTTGGTGGTCTTGAACCGAATAGGAAGTTGCGACCGATGGGCCAAACCACGAATCGCCTTCGTCATCGCTCCATTCCACCGTCATGCCGAGTAAGGCATGCATATCGAACTTCATGATTCGATCTGTCCACGGGTCGACGTAAACATACGGATCGTTGGAATTCGCAACCGGCAACACTGGGCCGTAGACGTTTTGACAACTGAAATCCTCAAGGCTTGTCATCTCAATCATGTTGCTGCATTGTACAATTGCGGTCGAACCCGATGGTCCGTTTCCGTAACTTGTGAAGTAGATGTTATCGGTTGAGGTAATACCCATGGTTGGTTCAAAGGTAGAATATCCAGTGGAATAGTATGTTCCTTGGCTGTAAAATGGAATATTTGTGCCTCCAAGTGCTGAAGTATTGTTCATGGCGTTCACGCCACCGGGGTAGTGGTACCATGTGCCGCTGTTCGAACCTTGTTCAAAATCAAAGAATTCACTGGTTTCGACATCGCTGCCCTCGGCAGCATCCGTTCCAAAGCAACCTGCAAGTGGCATAAGCGATATGAGGGCAGTCAACAGAAACGCTACGGGTCTTGACTTCACTGTGAATCACCTCGTTGGAATAGGTCTGCGCCAAGGAGGGGAAGCAGCACACTTGCGTCACCTTCGACGCAGATGTTCGGCGCTTCTGGACGCATTTTACCCCAAGAAATGGCTTCTCGGAGGCGAGCACCTGACAGGCTTCCATCGTGTTCAGGGGCTGTGGTGATGTAGACTGCAGCGTCTAGTCCGCCTCGATATTGATTCCACCAAATAACATGGTGCTTTGAGATTCCTCCGCCGATCATCAGAGCGTTTGATACTTCAACGTCCCATGTCAGGTCACTCATGACTTGTTCATCAGCGAGCGTATCGATGTGAAAGTCCCGATGTTTTTGTCGGAGCATGAAGAGTTGAGCGCCGATTGAGCCATCGGTGATTCCTGGAATGACGACTGGAATTTTGTGCTTGTAGGCCCAGTAAATCAACGAATCAGGAGTGCCAATGCGCTTGCCAAGTTCCCAAACGAGGTGTATCGAGCCAAAACCGAGCCATGCATCAGCGCCAGTTTTACCGGTCTCTTTGAGTCGATCTTGGTACATTTCTTCAAGCACTGGGGTGAGGATATCTTCGATAATCTCGCCGTACGAGGAATTTGGTACAATGACGTTACCGAGTCGCATGAGGGAATGCTCTCCAAGTTCGATGTCATCCAACTCAAAGGCGCCGTGGTAGT
>JAQXFL010000135.1 GCA_029250345.1 Candidatus Poseidoniaceae archaeon | reverse complement strand
AACTCAAAGGGGTCATCGGTACTGTGGCAGAACTGTGCCAGCCGAGAGACCCTTCTCACACCGATGCACTTGCTACTGCCGTCGGCGGTGGAATGACTTCCGTTGTTGTTGACAGCGATGAAGATGCAGCACGTGCCATCCAATGGTTGGCTCAAAACAAGGCAGGGCGAGCAACATTCTTGCCGTTAAACAAACTCACTCAATCTCGTGCAGCAGGAAAGGCATTGATGGTTTCTCGTAAACCTGGTGTGATCGGTTTCGCCAGTGAATTATTGGATTACGACCCTCGGATTGATGTTGCTGTACGCTTTGTTCTCCGGAACACCTTGATTGTCGACAGCATGTCAACCGCCCGTGCCAACATGGGTGGAGTCCGCCTGGTCACGCTTCGTGGAGATGTTACCGAAGCCGGTGGTGCAATGGTCGGCGGGTCAAAGAGAAAATCGATGGTCGCCTTCGGAGGAAATATTCAGGGCGCCAGTGAAGTTGAAGCCCTCTCAGCCGATGTGGAACGATTCCGCATAATGTCAGATACCGTCAATGGGGCTCTCTCTGATGCTCGCAGAGTTCAATCCGAACTTCGTTCGAAAATCCATGATCTTACCGATGGCGAACACGCAGTTCGTTTCCAAGAATGGAGAGCAGAGCACAAGCAAGTGAAGAGTAATCACATCACTGCACTTGGTAATGTCGCCACGCTTGAGAAGCGGCTCGGTGAATTACGACTTGAAGGTTCAACGAAATTGCGTGAACTTGACGGTGCGCAACAACACCTTGCAGCAATGAATGAAGTACGTTCCGCTGCTCAAGACCAACTGGAAGAAGCCAGTCCAGTTCACCTCAAAGACCGCTTACATGCAGCGAAGGTGAAACGTATTGAGGCTGAAAGTACGAAAGCACAAGCACAAATTTCACTCAACGGTGATGCGAATCACCAATCGCTTTTGGAGAATAGAGTTGATGAAATCAACAAACGTATCCGATTGCTTGAGGGGAATGCAATCACTCGAAGTGAACGAATTGATTCCCTGCAAGCGGGCGTTGCTACTGACTCTATAGAGCTGAGAGCGAGAGAAGAGGAGCGTTCCCAGTACCTTGAAGAAAACCAAGGACTTGAGGACGAACGGTTGGAACTTATCGAAGAACGAACCAGTCTCCAAGTCAAGCTCCAACAAAAAGCGCTTGATGCCCGTTCCCGACGAGGTATGGTTGAAGAGATGGGGCGTGCGCTTCAACTCAAAGATGAATCAATCCGTGAAAATCGACTCGAAATGTCTGAAAATAACATCGAGCCTGCTGCTGAAGGCGTGTCTCTGCCAAGCGTAGGGGATGCTGAGCGTAATGAACGAGCGCTTCAGCGTCGCCTCGATTTCCATGGTCCAGTCAACATGCTCGCTATCGAGCAATACGATGCTTGTGAAGCGAGACTCTCTGAAATGAAAGGCGATTTCAAGGTCCTGCAGCAACGTCGAAAACATCTCATCGATGTCACTGGAAAACTCGAAGAACAGCGCAAAGAACGCCTGATTAAGGTCTTAGAGAAGGTCAATGAGAACTTCAAGGTCGCTTACAAGTCGCTGAGTGACGGTGGCCGTGGAGAATTGTTCCTCGAAAACGAGGATGAACCGTTCAAAGGTGGTCTTGAACTGTGGGCACAACCTCGTGGGAAATCCGCTAAGGTTACTCGACACCAATTGTCCGGCGGAGAACAATCTATGGCCGCATTGGCGCTCATCTTCGCCATCCAAGATTACGATCCAAGTCCGTTCTATTACTTCGATGAAGTCGACCAAAACCTCGACGGATACAACGCTGAGCGTATTGCATTGATGTGCCGTGAACGAAGTAAGCGTGCTCAGTTCATCATGGTCACATTGCGCAAAGTGTCACTTCGACTTGCGGACCATCACATCGGTATTACGCACGGTGGAGACGGTTGCAGCAGAAGAATTGTTGACTTTGACCGTGAAAAGGCGATTGCATTGGGCGAAAGAGCCCTTGCAGAGGCTGAAAAGGACAATGAAAAGAATCATTCACGTATTGAAGAAGCATCAGCAGCTACCCATGAAATGCCACTCGTACCCGAGCCTTTGGCTACTCCAGGCAGCCTTGGTGGACTGCTCAATCACATGCCAACTCTTCAAACCGAGGAGCACACAACTTCGGGGCTCGAAGCGCTTGCTGAACGA
This sequence comes from Candidatus Poseidoniaceae archaeon, assembly GCA_029250345.1. Classification (GTDB taxonomy): domain Archaea; phylum Thermoplasmatota; class Poseidoniia; order Poseidoniales; family Poseidoniaceae; genus MGIIa-L1. The sequence continues at coordinate 9,630 of JAQXFL010000135.1, read as the reverse complement.
ACTGTGGAGATGACTGAAGATATCGAAGAATACGCAGATGTCGCTCATGCAGTCAAGGCTGCTGAGGCTGAAGAACAGTCAGCGACCGAACCGACTGATATTGAAGAAGAAACAGTTTGAGGTGAAAGCATGAGTGAACAACAGTCTGGATTGGATAAATGGTTCCTGAGACAGGATGTTATCGATCAATTGTTGGCGTCGGGTGAAGAATCACAAGAAGCCGCTCTGTTTGGTGACAAGATTATGGCGATTGCAGAACGTGAAGAGGCGGAGCATCAAACGCTCGTTGACCCATTTGACCGCTCAGTCGCTCTCGTGCTGTCCTTGGTTCGGGACGAGGGACTCGATGCTTGGAACATTGACCTTTCGAACTTTCTCAAAGTCTTCACAAGCCGTGTGAAATCCGATGCAGCCACTCTTGACCTTCCAGCATGCGGTCGCCTCATTCGCATGTCATGGGAAGTTCTTCATCACCAAGCAGAAGATTTGTTTGACCGTGTTCAACACATTGACACGGAAGACGATTGGGACGATGGTCTCGGATTCGGATGGGAAGCCGATTACAACGATGAAGACTTTTTCTTCACCAACTCCATTCTTCAAGGTACTGCTGATGAATTCCTTCCTGATTTATTAGAGAACCGTGTTCGGCGAGATGAAGGTCGGCCTGTGACTTTGGTAGAATTACTTTCAGCGTTCAAGGATGCTTCTGATGACGCAGAATCACTCCGCCTACGTGAAGAAAATCGACTCGCACACGAAGCAGAACTGCAGGAGTACCTTTCCGATGTTGGTGGGCGGATGCACAACGAAGACCTTGAGGGTGATATCAAACGCTGCTGGCAAGCGTTGAGGTCTTCTTGTATTGACTCGGGCTCGTCAAAGGTACCCGTTTTGGTCGTTATGGAGTCGTTGAAACCAATTTTAGAACAAACCTTTGGTTCTGTCCCGGAAGGCTACGATGATGAGGCCAAAGTGGCTTCTTTTATTGCAGGACTTTTCCTCACTCATCGCGGTTTTGCTTCAATTACTCAAGACAGCGTACCAGACGGAGTCATTTATTTGGAAGATACATGGCCTCAAATAGAAACTTTTGAGGAAGTTAGTCAGTTGATCGAGGACCAACAGAATGCAGAAAATCAACGCATTCAGGAACAGGATACGGGTTCGGTCCGACATGCCAAATTACGAGCCGAAAAAGCGCGTTTGGCAGAAGAGGAATCTGCCCGTAAGCACGAACGAGCCCTTGCCAAACAGCAAAAGCAGCAGCCAGTTGTCGAGACGAGTGAATCGACTGGAGTTGAAGAACAGTCGTACGATGACCATGAATGGCTGGTCGAATGAAGGTGAAGCAAATGACAGAAGTCCCAATCGATACTTTACTCGAAGCAACTCTTTTTGGAGCCGGCCGTTCGATGAGTGTTGCTGAATTGTCCACTGCTTTGGGTTATGATGAGGATGAGATGCTCGATTCACTTTATTCATTGCGCTCCACGTTGAAGCGTCGCCGTGGTGGTGCTTTGCAGGTGGCGGAAGTTGGTGACCGATGGGCTATTGAGGTCAAGCCAGACATTGCCAGCCATCTGCCAAAAGAGACCAAAACAGAAATTCCACAAAAGTTGCTCAAGGCAGCTGCACTTATCGCTTATCACCAGCCCATGCCTCAATCACGATTGGTTGAATTGTTGGGTCAGAAAGCCTACGACTATGTTCGAGAACTCGCTCAATTGGGTATGGTTGATCGACGTAAGGATGGTAACACTCGGCGACTGTCGACAACCCGTCGCTTCTCCGAGACCTTTGGCTGCCCTTATACAGACCGTAAGAAAGTCAAGAAATGGTTTAGAGAGCAAGTGAAGACCACTGGCATGTTTGATGGAATGGAAGACGCTGCGGTATTGCAGGAAGAATCTGAAATCGACGGATTGATTCAATCCACGCTCCCGCTCGGAGAAGAAGAGTGAATCACTCGTTCCTTAGAGCTTCGAGTAATTCCCCAACAAGCGTTTGTGTTTTCGGCCCCGTTGCTTCTTGAAGCCGTGCTGCGACAATCTCTATCTCTCCGCCTTGAGCGCCAGCGGAAACAGCCATGTTTCGTGCATGCAATTTCATGTGACCCGCTTGGATGCCTTTGGTGGAAAGCGCCCGTAATGCCCCAAGGTTTTGCGACAAACCAGCTGCAGCGATGATTCCAGCCAGTTCTTGGGCAGATTCGACTCCAAGTATGGCCAAGTTGGCTTGAGCCACAGGATGGACCTTGGAGGCGCCTCCAACGATGCCTACGGCCATTGGCGTCTCGATGGTCCCCACCAAATTTCCACTGCTGTCCTTTTCCCATGAAGTCATAGAGCCGTATGTTCCGTTGCTGTACGCAGCCCAAGCGTGGCAACCTGCTTCTATTGCTCGCCAGTCTTGTCCACAAGCCACGCCAACGCTGCTGATAGCGTTCATTACTCCCTTGTTATGTGTTGCAGCACGGAAAGGATCTGCCATCGCAAAGTGCTGTGCTTCAAGGATGCCTTCAATGACGGAAACTCCATTTTCATGCGTACCATCTTCGGAGATTTCTTCAGGAGTGAATACAGCCTGCACCCGTGCCAAACGATGTGCTGCAAGGTTGGAGAGGATTCGAAGATGAACCCGTCCACCCGTGATTTTTTCGATTCGAGGTGCAATTAGCTCTGCCATGGTATTCACGGCATTTGCGCCCATAGCGTCTCTGCAGTCGACAATGATGTGTGCGATGAGCATCGGTCCACTTATTGTATCGAGAAGGCGAGTTTCAATTCGCTTGCATCCGCCTCCAAGGCGAATCATGGTTGAAGGAAGGCTGTTGCACAGTGCCATAAGTTCGTCCGATGCGGCCAAAATATCGGATTCAGCCTTTTTCCAGTCATCACAGTCCAGGACTTGGAGTTGAGCAATCATCATTGGAGCATCGGAATTGGTGCTGAATCCACCGTTTTTCAGGCATCGCTTCGCCATGTTCGATGCGGCAGCAACGACACTTGATTCTTCAAGGCAGAATGGGATGAGGTAGTGCTTTCCATCAATGACAAAATTTGTTGCAATTCCGACTGGGAGTGACATTGTGCCGATGACATTCTCAATCATTCGGTCTGCCGAGTCTTCGCTGAGTGCGCCGCAGGCTTCCAGTGCATTGATTTGTTCTTGGCTTAGGTTTGCCATTTTTGCAACTATTGCTCGGCGTTCTGCGACACTGTGTCTGAAAAAACCACTCAAGCGACTGTTCTCAACTGCCATAACGTCACGCCCATTTCTCTCCAAGGGCCTTTACCCCATCAAGCAATCGGCAAGTACGGCGTAGATGGCTCGTTTTTTTCTGTTTGGATTCTTGGCGGCTCACTCTCATTATTAACGGGTCTAACGGTTTCATTAACGCGTTAGAAACCCGTTATTGAATTGTTAATGGAGGTGATTTTATGATGGCGGTGTCGAGATTAACATGTCTTAACAGGTCTTCTTACTGCCTTTGGAGAGTGAAACATGAAATACCCAAAGTGGGTTGGGCCTTTTATGCGAATAGTTGGCAAGGAAATGACTCTGCCCCCTATGGACTCAAATCCCTTCTCGACCGTATCTTTGGAAGCGAGTGATTCAGATCTCCTTGTCGGGCGTAACCATATGTTGACGGTCCTTTCACAATACATGAAATTCCGCTCCCCTCGACGCATTCTTTTGCTTGGGGAACATGGCTCCGGTCGTACTTCATTGCTTCGCTGCGCCTCGAAAACGGCTCCACTTTCGATTTACATCGACCACATCTCACATTCGCAAGCAGGATTGAACTTGCTCAAAGAAATCTACGCCCAATTTGTCCACATCAATCCTCCTGAGAACCGTAGCGAACTGATTAGCCAGATAATGGCCGCTACCAACGACTTTCCACATGCACTACCTTTGATTGTACTCGATGCCTCAACCGTTGACATATCTGCACTCAACGTCGCCTTGCGAGATACCCTTCCGCTCCTTGAACGTCTCCAGGCAGTCGTCGTGGTCGTCGTGGAAACAAAGGATAAGAACATGTTACCCGCTTCTATTTTACAACGCCTTGAGCAAATGAACCCACTGCCGAATTTGACTGCAGAAGAAATACAATTGCTTGTTGAACGCCGCATAGAAAAGTCGACCAACCAAACGTTCTCCTTCGCTCTTGAAGATGCACAACATTTGCTTGAGCAAACAAACGGGCTTCCTGCAGAGGTTATCCGCGTCATGCGTGATGCAATTGACAGTTCGAAGATGTCGCAATACACCTATGTTGACCCACAGTATGATTCGAAGGCCCCAGTTTCCGAATCACAATTCACACCAGTAGCGATTGATCCAAACATCCATTCGAGTTTTGAGTCCGTGTTTGATGATGAACAAGAGTCTTCAATTGAACCGTTGAGTATGCCTCTCGAGGAACCAACACAAACGCTAGAACAAGTCCAAGATGCGAAAATCATGGAAAGCATTGAGGATATCAACAACAGTTTTGATTTGAACCTTGACCAACTTATCGTTGACCAAGAAAATCAAGAAGCTCTGAAGGAATTGGAAGCGGTCGACAATTACCGCGACGGCCACCCTGCAACGCCTCCAAAAGCCAAACCAGAACCTATGCAAAGACCTCCTCTAGACCCAATTGCAACCAAGGGTATGACTGGTTTATTCACTCGAAACCGAGCATACACCGACTTGTCGTATGCCGAAGTCTCAAAATCAGAGGAGTTCGAAGACGAATTGGTTGACGTTGTCGAGGGTGCAGAACTGTGGGAAGATCCTTCTCTCAGACCGCCTGAACCTATCGAACAAGTGATTTCAGCCGACGAGTCAGCATTCATGCTGCACGATGAAATTGGCCTTTTTGAGCATGAAGAACCGGAGTTTACGACCATTGAACCGGCGGATGAACCGGTATCTCTCCCAATCGAGGACTTTGAACAAGTTGTTTTGCCGTCCAACGGCCTATTGAGCGATCTTGCAGGAATGGTGCCGGTGATGAAGGCATTGCAACTCGCTCTCCAAACCTCTGACGGGCTTGATACTGGCGTGAATCGGCGTAAATTAGTTGATGCACTGGAATCTTTGCAACGAAAACCAGTCGGAGTAAAGCAAGACTATGCACTAAATCCATCTCTTCTTTCGACACTCACGAGCCATGAGATGGTAATTATTTCCATTGCCAATGAGCGCCGTTATTCGCCATCAGATGGGGAAATACTCGGGCAACTGAACATCAAACGGGCTCGCCTTTCTCAAATCAGTAACCGCCTCCTCAAAGGCGGCGTTCTAAGTGTTCGGACACTTGGTCGTAACAGATACTATGAATTGACGCAGGCTGCTCGAGCCCAGTTGATTGCGTGGAATGTACTCGGAGGTGATGTCTGATGTCTTGGTCAATCACGTGGTCGTGGCAAGCACCACAACGTATTGCAGCGCTTGCGCCGGTCGAAGGCGGCATGGTCGTTAGCAGCGGATTGGATTTGTTCATGATAGAGGCTGACGGCTCAGTGCGATGGAAGGTCGAATTACCATTCAAAGCACATTGTGCGCAGGCCAATAATGGGGTTCTCGGTATCTTAGCAGCGCATGGGTTCTACGTTCTTTCGACATTGGATGGTTCCTTGCTTCATGAAGGTCGTTCTACACCCGGTGGATTTGCAGAGCTTCTAGCACGGCCTGGAGGCGGTTGGATTCTTTCTGGGCGTGAAGGGCACCTGCATTTGTTTACACACGAAGGAACAGGCCTTCGTCGGCTCGATAGCGGCAAAGTTCGCCGATTGCTTGGATGGCTTGACCGAGAACACATGATGTGGCAAGATGCTGAAGGCAAACTTTGGTGCGCTCGCTTAGCCCAAAGCGACCAAAAACGGGTCCTTGAAGACCGTATTTGGAGTTGGGTCACTCCACTCATGAACGGCCGTTTGCTAATGCAGTCCAGCGATGGCGGGATTTGGGAGGGTGTCCCTCACCCGTTTGGTTGGGACGCGTTGGAACGAATTGAATACGAATCACTTGAACCGATGGAAGGCGTTCGGAGTGCTGACGGCTGGTGGGTGCTTGGTATTGAAGGCCATCTGCATCACCTTTCAGCACACGAAGGCAACGAAGCCTTGACGGTGCTCGGTGAATCGATGAATCTTGGCGATTTGCTCATTGGACTGACGCCTGACACAATGGTTACCGCTACACGGTCGGGGTTGGTTCGCCGTTGGACAGCCCCTCATCTTGCTCAAGCCGAGCGTCAAGGGCGCTATCAAGCGGCTGCTGAGGCTGCTTTGGCTAAGAATTGGGAGGAGCGTAAGGCATTGTTCTTGCGAGCACAAACAGCCGAAGACGAAGGCCGCCTTTCGAGAGCTGTCGAACTCTACGGTGCACTGGGACGTTCCGAGGATGTTCGCCGTCTTCTGAAACGCCAAAAGGAGGGTGGAGAATGAGTGAAGACATGAAATTGGTCACCACAGAGCGTGTTGAAAAGTACCTTGATATTACCAAAAGAGCACGAGCGAAGGCCACTTCGCTTTGTGAAGAAGGCAGTGCCGATGCACAAAAACTCGCAGTAATGATGCGAATGGCAGATGACTACGCTTCAGATGCTGCACACTTTTTGTCAATAGGGGATCATGTCCGAGCTTTTGGAGCCATCAACTATGCGCATGCTTGGATTGACGCAGGAGTGAAGATTGGTTTCCTGGACGGACACGGCGACGATGTCTTGTTTACTTTGCCCTGATGCTTGGGAAAACCACCGCTCTATAGAGAATCGACCAATTGAAGTCGCTGGTTTTTACTCACTTCGAGAATTGGCAGGTCTGCTTCGTAGAGCCTTCGCTTCAGATCCACATCAACGGTGAGAACCGGGACCTTCAGTTCAGATGCCAGTTCAAACAACTGATCATCAGGGTGTTCAGAAGTCGTGCTCAATGGCTCGATGAATTCGGATTTTTGTTCAAGAAGCGGGAGAAGTAGATTCTTTTTTCGTGGACGCTCTTGGTTTAATCGTTCAATTTCTTGCTTGACGCGGTCAAGAAGTCGCAGTTGTGCGGGTCCAAAAACTCGGTTCATCTCCGTGTCAATATTCATTCCTGAATCGATGACAGCTGCCCATCCACACGCGTCGACCAAAACCAGTTGAGACAGAACCACCTTCAATTGGTTCACGCTCATAGAATTGTTCCGTATCCAATGAGGCGCCAGCGAGAGCCAACACGCCGTGAAAGAGAGACACGTTGTCCAGTGTCTGCACAAATTGGAAGACGCAAGTCGAGGGTCGCTTTTCCTTTCTCTGAATTTTTGGTAACGCCGACCGAGGTTGCAGTTGCAACGTTTATCATCAACATCTCGTTGTTTCGAAGTGGATAGATTTTCTCTGGTGCTTCACCTTCTCCAGCAACCATCGTTTTCATCAAGTTGATGTCGATTGACACAGAATTGCGTACTTCAGGTAAGTCGCCTTTGCGTGCAACCACTTGTCCGGAGAGGTTATCTGAAGTTGTAATCGACGGGTCGAGCATAGTTGCCATACCACATAGACCGCCTGAGTGCATGCTTTCAAGGTCAAGTCCTCCACCTTGCATGCTTTTCACGGTCGCTTCGATCGGTTCCCATGTTGTTTTGGAACCGTTTTCGATTTTACGTCCTGGGCCGATGATGATTTCATCGCCGATGTCGAAGTTTCCTTCGATGATACTACCGCCAATGACACCTCCTCGGAGTTTTGTTGGCCGTGTACCAGGCCTGTTGATGTCGAATGAGCGAGCAACATGCATGATTGAACGCTTGTGCTGTGAGCGGTCAGGGGTGGGAATGGTCTTTTCGATGGCATCGATGAGAATATCCAAGTTGACATCGTGGTGTGCGGAAACAGGTATGACCGGTGCATTCTCTGCGATGGTGCCTTTGAGGAACTCTTTCACTTCTGCATAGGATTCCAAAGCCCGTTCCTTTGTGACAAGGTCGATTTTGTTTTGAACGATAACGATGTTTTTGATTCCAGCAATTTCAAGGGCCATCAAATGTTCTCGCGTTTGCGGTTGCGGGCATGTTTCGTTAGCAGCAACCATCAGCATTGCGCCATCCATAATCGATGCACCAGTGATCATGATGGCCATTAAGGTCTCGTGACCAGGTGCGTCAACAAAGGAAATCACTCGTTCCAGTTCCTTTGGGTCATCTGCTTTACCATCTGGGTGTCGGCCAGTAGCGTAGTATTGCCCGTCCTTGGTTTTGTAAAAAGCGGTGTCAGCGTAGCCGAGTTTAATCGAAATACCACGCTTTCTTTCTTCTGAGTGTGTATCCGTCCAAATCCCTGACAATGCTTGTGTTAGGGTCGTTTTACCGTGGTCGACGTGACCGACAAGACCGATGTTGATTTCAGGTTGTGCGGGAAGCTTTCGTGCCATGCTTCCTCACTCCTGTTCTACGAAAGCCCTCTCGGGTTTCACTCCGATGCTTCCTCTAGCTTTGCGAGGATGTCGCCGAGTGACTTCTTGCCAGCTTCGATGACTTTGAGATTGATTTGACGGGTGTCTTGGCTGATGGTGTTGCCACGGAAGAAACGTCGCTTGCGTAGGCCATCAGGCTTGTAACGGAATCGCTTCTTTTCCCCGCCTTTGTTCTTGAACACGAGACTGTGTCCCTTGAATCCGGTTGAACGAGTCACGAGAATTGCTTGTCGGCGACCGCCTTCAAGGTCACGGCGAAGAGGAGTTCCAGTTTTGTCAGAACCGCCAGTGATTTGGAGTTTGTATCCGGAAAGAGTTTGTTCACCTTCTCCAACGAAGATTCCGTCAACGGTATCTCCGATTTTCTTACCCAATAATTGGGCGTGATTGTTTCCACTAATTTTGAGTGAATAGGACTTACCGCCGTTCTTTGGGTCGGTGTCATTCACTACTGCGACGAATTCTCCTTGTTGTCCAACAGCCATAATATCACTTCAAGAACGCCCTTGCGACTATCGTCCTCTATTTAGCCCCACCGTATGAGCGCAACTGACAAAACCGGTGTCAAAACTTCTTTTTCAACAGCATTTCGAGTCGACTTGCAAGGTCTTTTGGTAGGAAATGTGGCATGCCTAGATGAGTTGTTCTGCCCCTTCCGCCGGTGATTGTAGCCACTCTCGATGAGATGATTTGCCGCTCCTCAAAATCCTTTAGATATTTCCAAACCGTGGTATGGCTCTTCATTTTTTGTTCATACTCTTCGCAAACAACGGCATACAATTGTTCGACATCACCGGTTGTCATCGACTCTTGTTTTGTCAATCGTCTGCACAAAGCAAGGAGTACCAACATCGCATTTGGGTTGAGGTCGTCGATATGTTCGAGGTTACTGCCCGCCGTCGTCGGCTCCCTGTTGAGCGGGACATGAATATCATCGATGATGAGCCGCCGTTCATTATGAGCATCTTGGCGGAATTCACACCGTTCCACCGCAGCATTGAGTAATTCAATCACACGGCGAGCATCGCCGGTTGGGGCTGCTTTCTCAGCTAATATTCGTATGATTTCTGGCGTCCACGTTCCCGGAACTAATCCCATCGTAGCTCGCTGAGTCGCAATTGCAGCAAGGCCTTCAACGTCGTATGGTTTTACCCGGAGGTGGTTGGTACTCCCC
>JAQXFL010000093.1 GCA_029250345.1 Candidatus Poseidoniaceae archaeon | reverse complement strand
GTGCTTCGTTTCCACGTGAACAAGGGCTTTACGACGAAATCTTGGGACCGAGCAGTAGAGAATTTGAAGAAATTTGACATTCGAGTAAAGACCTATTTGATGTTCAAACCCCCGTTTATGAGTGAAGCGGATGCTTTGATTCATGGCGTACGATGGATTGAACAAGTTGCAGACCGCAGCGATGAGATCTCAGTCAATCCAATGAATATTCAGCGTGGCACCATCATCGACCGACTTCATCGTAACAACGAGTACCGCCCACCATGGCTCTGGTCTCTTGTTGAAATGATTCGAAGAGTCCACCCTACAATCCACCCGCAGGGTGGGAAGAACGGTGACGCTGACCAAGTTTGCCGCCTCATAATCCACCCCACTGCTGGCGGAAAAATCCGAGGCGCACACAATTGCGGTGCATGCGATTCTGTTGTCGTTGCGGCAATTGAACGGTATGCAGTTTCAGGCGAACTTGAAGAATTTGAAGGCCTTTCATGTGAATGTGAAAAAGCATGGAAAGAAGAGATTTTGCTCGAACAAACCTTACCAGTTCCCCTTGGAATTTCGAAACATCGACGTGGGAATGTATTGGACCGTCTTCGCTCACCCTGACCCCCTTTTTTAATCGGAAAAAACCTCTTCGCGAGGAGTGAACGTTTATCACCGCAATGCGAGTGGACGGATTGACCCCTATGGGGTCATGTATGGGTGATGAAAAATGTCAAGCGCTACTACTCTACCAGATGTTACCGTTGGAACAGGAGAACCATCGAGCAATCGGGTCTTCTTGACCTTGTTCAGCGTTGCCCTCCTTGGCCTACTCGCCTTATTCTCAAATGTATTCGGGTGGGATAACATTCCGCTTCTCGGAGAACTGGTGCCACTTATCGGAAACCTCGGTGGCAGTGGAATTTGGTACTACCTTATTGGTATTCTCATCGGTGTTGGCGCTATTGTCGCCTCACTTCTCAGCGAGGTCATTGTCGATTAGGAGGTGTGATGTATGGAAACAGTATTCATTACAGCAGGTCTTCTTCTGGCAACACTCATCGTTGTTGCCAATTACATGGTTAAGGGAATAGGCGGAATGGCAAAACCACTTCGACAAGTTGGTTTATTCCTGCTCAACAAAGCCCCAGCAGGTCTCATTGACTTGTTTAACGATAAAGCGGGCAGCGGGACAAAAACTTGGATGCGTTTCGGTATGGCTTGGTTTTTCATGGCTGCTCTCAGCATGTTCTTGGGAATCTGGCACCGGTATGATCCGACCGCTTTGAACTCATTATCCAGTGTTGGTTGGAGCTACGATGACGGTTCAATGTTGACCGACTACACAGCAATTTTCTTTTCTACTGCTCTGAACTATTTGTTAATCGGTGCTGCTCTTATCGCTGTATCACGTTCTTCCAACGGCCGCTTGGCCAGTGAAGCCAGTGCTTCGATGGTTGCAGTTCTTCTTACTGCATCGACCACCGTCGTTCTCTTGCTTCCCGCAGTCTTCTCTCTCATCGATGTTTCGAATGGAGACGAAGTGCTGGAAACAATCCAGAACATCTCCCTGCTTTTGGTAGGAGCAATGCTTCACATTGCACTTCTCATCAACGTCTTCATCACCATTGGAGAACGGGAACACGACGATCTGTCCCCTACCACATGGTTCCTCGTTCTTGCTTTGGTTGCGAAAATCGTGAGCATGTTCTTGGCTTTCTTTGGCGACGTTGTCGATTCAACTCAAACAGTTTGGTTGGCTGAAAGAGTCTTGAACGGTTGGGTTCCTCTCGCACTTATCTTTGCTGCAGCGTACCACATCATTCCATTCACCGCAGGCAAACCAGTATGGTCCGCTTCTATGCAGAAAACAAACTTGCTTTTCCTTTTCATTACCGTTCCTCCTTTCTTCCTATCTGCTGCTGATGGCGGCGAATTATTGCAGAACATCGGGGCTATCCTCATGGCGATTGGCCTCCTTCCGTTGTTTGCAGGTTCAGTAAACATGGTGGCGACGGCCGCATCGAGCCCAGAACGCATTGTCAAGAGCCCAGGTGCGTTTGCCGCAACTGCTGCAATGATGCTTCTCCCAATTTATGCCGTTGGCGGTTTCTTCACTGGAATGGATACGTTTGTTGGAATGGACAAACTTGGTTCGATGGCTCACACCATCGATACAGGATTTATGTCAACCATCGGCGGTTTGATGATGCTCGCAGCAATCTTCTCCTCCTACCCACTCGCTGCACAAAAGCAACTTGCAAAGGCAAGCAATGCACAACTCGCAGTTTGGTTCACCATCATTGGTGGTGTGACAGCAACGGTATCAGCGCTCATTGGCGACTTTACAGCATACGCTGTAGTGAACTCTGGCATCGAAGATGCTGTGGCATCAACCGACGGATTCTTCCTCGTTTCTGCAGCAATGTTCTACTTCGTTACACTTGGAACTATTTTGGCTGCACTTTCGATGATCCACACCGGTCGTCCAAACAATGCAGCATACGCTGACTTGGCAGTTCAAAGCGACATCCACTCTTACACACTCGTTGAGGGTTCGACGACAATTCGTACTCTGCTCGGCCGTGGTGTCGGTATCGACACCAACCTCACCATTGGCGAGGTCGAAGAAGACGAAGGAGGCTCATCCTTGATTCGCGTTTCAGCCCAACTTCACAACGATGAAGTCGCAGAATACCCCATGCCAGAAGAACTCGTCATGCTTGCACAATTCCTCAAACAGTCCAAGCAATCCATCTTTGAATTCTTCAATTCAATCGACCTTGACGGATCGGGAGAGGTAGACGGCTTCGAATTCCGAGAAGCCCTTTCCAAGGCGAACATTGCAGATTTGCCTCCATGGGAAATGGGCCGACTTGTCAACGCAGTTGACCTTGATGGTGATGGTCGCTTGAACCTCCCTGAACTCGACATCATGATTTCCAAAATCCGTAACGAAATTCTCGACTCGGAAGAAGAGTGATTATCTCCTCAAGGCGGAATCACTGTGAAAATTGGATTGGTTGGTAAACCGAACGTCGGAAAATCAACCTTCTTTAGCGCAGCAACTCTTGCAAAAGTGGATATCGCGAATTACCCGTTTTGTACCATTGAGCCGAACGTCGGCGTTGCCTTCGTAGCAGCTCGTTTACCGTGCCCTTGTAAGGATATTCGAGAGCGGTTGGAATCTGAAGGGCGTCTCAAAGCAACCAGTGAAGACGACCCGCGTCAAGGGAGTCTGTGTGAGCCACGCACAGGCTCTTGCGTCGGGCATCGTCGCCTTGTCCCTTGTTTCTTAGTCGACATTGCTGGCCTCGTCCCAGGTGCAAGTGAAGGAAAAGGTCGAGGAAACGCATTCTTAGCAGACTTGGCAAATTGCGATGCTTTGATTCAAGTTGTTGACGCCGCTGGAACAACGGACCTTGAAGGCAATCCACAAGGTACTAATCAGAGCAAAGAGGTTGCTCAACAACGCATCCGCGACGAAATCGAATTCCTTGGAGTCGAACTTGATGCTTGGATTTCAGGCCTTCTTAACGACGGTTGGACCAGAGGAGTTCGACGCGTACAAGCGGAAGGGGAAAAAGGCTTGATAACCTACATCTATGAGCAACTCACTGGACTTGGAGCAACACCACAATCGATATCGATTGCCTTTGAATCCTTCAAAAAAGAACATACATCCCTTGGCACTCCTTGGGACTGGGATACTTCGATTATCACCGCACTTGCCGTTGAAGTTCGCAGGATATTATTCCCAATTCATATTGCTGCAAACAAGTTTGATATTGCGCCTGAAGGAGTGCTTCAAGGCATCGAATCTACCGGTTGCTTGGTTTCATGTATGGCGGATGTAGAACTTGCATTGCGCCGTGCAAGTTCAGCCGATTTGATTGGTTATGTGCCCGGTGAATCAACGTTCGAATATACACATCCGGAATCACTTTCGGTGGCTCAAACGAGGGCCTTGGACCATATGCTTGAACGCCTGTCGACCAACAACGGCACTGGTGTTGCACCGTTGATTGACACCGTCTTGTTCGATGAACTCGACCACATTGTCGTCTATCCCGTTCAAGATGAATCGCATTGGACCGACGGTGATGGCAAAGTTTTGCCAGATGCCTTCGTCGTCCCATCCGGTATTCAAGCCAAACAACTCGCATACAAAGTTCACAGCGATCTTGGTGACGGGTTCATTCGAGGCGTTGACGGAAGAACTCGTCGGGTTGTTGGCTCTGAACATGAGATGAACGACGGAGACGTCCTCAAGATACACGCTAAGTCGTAATCAGTGACCCTTTGGGCGTTCATACGCTGGAGTGAGTCGAGCCATGTCCCCTGAGTATTGGCCACCTCGATAAATAAACCAAACCGGTGCGAGTAGAGTCAATACGACCAGCAATCCAAGGAAATACCATCCCCAGGGGCTAACATCGCTAAGAACCATGATCCACAGCGTCCATAGCAGAGGGATATACATGAAAACGCTGTACCTCCTCGCCATTGCTTGGAGTCTGGAGCTGCGCAAAGAGTCATCGTACATGTTTGTGGCTTGATCTTTCGTGATCAGTCCTTTCTCAAGGCCACATCGGACACAAACTTGTGCGTTCGGTCCATTTCCATGGATGAACTGCTCTCGAGAATAGGTGCTTGAACAATGTCGGCAAGTCGGCATGGTACTCCCTCAAATCTCTCCAATCGCTCCCGATTCTTCAAGCATCCGCTTCAATCGAGAGGAAATTTTGCAGCAATTCTAGACCGTTTTGGGAGCCAACTGATTCTGGGTGGAATTGCACACTATGGATTGGTAACGTCGCATGATGCAGCCCCATAATCATCTGGTTGCCTTCTTCTGCTGCTGTAACAACCAGTTGACTTGGGTGAGATTGTACTACGCACAGAGAATTATAGCGCGTAAAAGGTGTTGGAGATTCAATACCGGAAAACAATCCTTTTCCTTCGTGTACGCATTGCCGTGGTGAGCCGTGAACAGGTCCGTTTTCGGAGCGGATAACTTGCATGCCTGCGGCCAATCCAATGGCTTGATGGCCTAAGCAAATACCGAGTAGGGGAATGGAAATGTCTCCCGAAAGGGCTGCAGACGCAATAGCCATTGTAAGTGGAGAGTCCGTTGGTTTACCAGGTCCAGGCCCGAGGATAATGTGCGTTGGATTGGTGCGCTCTATGAGGTGTTTTACTTCTTCAGTACTCCAATTTGAATGTGGGTGGCTGTTTCTCGATTTGAGGACGCTAACATCTCGACCAAGACCTGACACTGCGTGTGCAATGTTCAATGTGAACGAGTCGAGGTTATCGATGAGAAGAATTCCATTGGAACAGTCCTCGTTCCCCTCGATAAAATCTACCTTCCCCACACGCATCGTTTTAGGTGGTGCTTCGATACGAAGAGGATGTGTTGCAAGTTTTCCTGCAGGCAGTGAAGATTGTTGACGTTCCATCCAGCCGCATGCTTCGCGGAGTGCTGCAGCTTTCCATTTTGCTTCCTCAACTTCTGTTTTTGGGTCAGAACCGATGGTAATTCCTCCGCCAGCGGCAATACTTCCGAGCCACTGTTTGCGCTGCTTTTTAGCGATTAAAGTACGAATGGCAATATTCAGTGAACATGCTCCAGAATGCACATCTATCCAGCCAATCGAGCCTGTCCAAAACGAGCGAGGGCGTTGTTCAATCTCATCGATTGCGGCACATACGACTGTGCGGGGACAGCCAGTAATGCTCCCGCCAGGGAACACACTTTGAACTGCGTCAATTCCGTTTTT
>JAQXFL010000121.1 GCA_029250345.1 Candidatus Poseidoniaceae archaeon | reverse complement strand
CTCTGCTCTGGTATCCACGGTCGTCTCGACCACCGCGACGGTCATCGTTTCGTCCACGGCCTCCACCGCCACCGCTACGAGGTTCCCCGCATCGGTTGCATTCGGTTCGGAATGCGAAGTTTGAATTTTGACACTTCGGACAATCCCAGTCGCCACCGTTACGGTTGTCGCCTCTGTTGCCCCGGTCGTTTCTATCGAATCGTCCGCCTTGTCGGTCTCTGTTCTGGAATCCTCGGTCGTTGCCTCTACGATCGTCTCTTCGACCATCTCTGTCTGACCCACGGCTTCGTTCTTCTCGTTGTTTTTTCGGACGAATTCCTACTTCCACTCCGATGAGCGCATCAAGGTCCAGTTTCCGGTCGATATGGGCTACGTGAGCGAGTGGAGCGTTGGTATTTCCGAGGACTCCATCGACTTTACCGATGTAAATCCCGGACTCAGCGTTGATTATTATTGATTCCAAGGCCGGTGATGAACCGGAGAAGGAAACAAGAAAACCACCTTCATGGCTTTTGGACTCAATTACACCTGTAAACATACCTTCACCTGCTTATTGGGCTGAACGCCCTCTTTTGAGGATGCCGGTTCAAGCCATCAGTCTCTTCGTTGTCTTCCGGCAAACGCTGCTCCGAGCATTGTGATGCTCAGTGTTGCCATCATTGACAATGCTGGTAGCCCTTCTTCTTCAGAATCTTCTCCGTTGTCAACGGTGTTTGATGTGTCGTCATTTGAAGCGTATGGGTCTGGGACATACACGGTGTATGTCGTCATCGTTCCGGATTCATCTGTAGCAGTCAAAACGATGTCGTAAGCAGTAACAGGAGGGTTCTGGGATGAGCAGGAAACGATGTTGACGTTGATTTCCCATCCACTTCCATCGCGCAGGAAATCATTGGTGGTATATCCGCACAGGAGGAGTGAGAGGGTGACATCTTCACCGTCTGGGTCAAGCACATCGCCCTTGAGCGTGAATGTGAGGCCGTTGGCTTCCCACGTTGCGTTCATTCCGTCGAGGTTCTTTGAGACGCTAATGAGCGGGGCAAGACTCGCCTTCTGAAGTCCGAAGTTCAACATGAAGTCAAGGTCGAGCATAGTCGAGCTTTGTGCTTGTCCCATGACCATGACCATACCAGGGGACAGTCCATCGAGTGGAAGGGTAAGGGTTGCATCATCCGATGCCAGTGTGGTTGTTCGCATTTGCCCCATTGCGTTCGACTGGTGAGCATGTGCATTAATCGACATCTCATTTACTAAACCTGTTGGAGAGAGTGTGAACTCAATGTTGTCTCCGGTCGCGGAAAGCACAGCGGTTGAGGTAAACACCTCACCAAAAGTCCAGTTCCTTGAATCGATTGATGTTTCACCGAATGGGTCAACAACATAGCATTCAGCGCCTGAAGAGGTGGCTTGGGAGTTTTGGTTTTCGACGACAAAGTTCCCTTCGCCATCAAGCGATGAAGTCCATCCACTTTCGGCGAATGTGCAATCCATTCCCCATCCGCTGTCATCGGTGGCCCACATCTCGGTTTTTTCACCTGCTACAATGATGTTCTGTCCATCCAACATCGGAATTACCGTTCCGTCCACTGGAGCGTTTGAGGACCACTCAGGCGCTTCATTGGTTTCAGGCGCCATGGTCGTGAAATCGAGGAATAAATCGCGTTGAATCGGGTATTCACTCGCAGCGTAGGTCACCACTTGGTTGACACGGAGTCGGCCGTCAGGAAGGTAAAGTGCCTCTGGAGCCGCAAGATCGGTGTTTTCAGTAACGGTCATCGTTCCGTCGGTGTTGGTGACGGTGTCTTGAATGGAATAATTACTCATTCGCAATCCTTGCTTGAGTGGGAAATTCAATTCGAGATGAGCGAACGACATGTTGGTGACGTTCAATGCCAGTGTGAAATTTGAATCCCCATCGTTTGGAAGCTTGTCAAAGCGAACATTGTTCGATTGGTCCTCCGCCAAGAACATCATGATTTGAAGGTCGTCAGTGACGCTCACAGGAACTTCTTTGCACCCGTTTGCTGAGCCTAGATTTTGACACGAACGCTCTTCAGGGTGGTTTGCAGGTACGAGATCAATTTCTTCTAATCCGATTCCATCTTCGACAAAGGTGAGGTTGTTCCAATCTGGAGCCCCTCGGTGCGGACTGCCTTCTTTCATGCCGATACGGGTATCCATTGCTCCAATGCACTTTGGACCAATCGCACGAACTGCATCTCTTTCATCAGTGCTGATGTAATCGTTTCCTCCGCCGGAAAGTCCCTCAAACAAGCCATCGAGGTTATCGCGTACAATTGCAGATTTACTGCCGTTCACAAACGCACCTGCGTCCATTTCCGCAGTCGCCCAATCGTCTCCAATGTAGACCTTGAAATCAGCAAAATCGTAATCGAAGAGATCTTCAAATTTCAATCCTTCACACTCGTCTTCAATGGAAAGTCCACCTTGTCGGCCGTTCGTAGGCGCTTCACTGTCCTCGTTTGACAGCGCTTCTTGAGGGGTGTAAAGTGAAGATGTACCCATGAAGAACATCAAAAGCACCATCAAGAAAGCAGTGAAAAATTGAGTTTGGGGGTTGGAAGGGCCGACTATTGTGCGTGCTGCCATGGAATACCGTTGGCGCAATGCCTCAAAGAGGCTTTCGCTTGTGTGGGCCTCCAATATCCGCCTTTGTCTCAAGGAAGTATCTTCTCCATTCGACGAATGAATACCCAAGAAGGGAGCACCGTCCAGAGTAAGCCCATGAACCAACTTTGCCACGAAGCAATACCTCTGTCGATTTGGGGTAATCGTGTCTCAAGCAAGTGATGGTACACACCGTTTGGTGATAGCAAATCCAAAGCTCCTTCCAGCATAATCCACGATGCATCGTTCTCTTGACCGATGGAAACGCCTGATGCAAAGGCCACCATTGTTGTAATCAAGGCCCAAAGGAAGGTGAAAAGAAACCACATTCCAACACCAAACGAAATCGCTGTTCCCTGTTCACGTGTGTATGAAGATGCTAGCAGGGTGAAAAGAATGTACCACAACAGGATGAGGGCAGTCGACGAAAAATAGACGAGAAAGTCAGCGAATGAAATCCATTCCCCCATCCGATACCTCACAATGAACACAGAGATGAGGAGAAGAATCCATGTTGGAATGAGAATCGATTTCCATGAACCTAGAATCATCGCCAACGATTGGTGCGCTCTGGGCATCGGTTGAGAAAGTCGGAGTTCCAACACTCCGCTCGCACGTTCACGGCTCACAGCGTCATAGGAAAGCAACACTGCGCACATCGTCGCCCCGAAAACAACCCCAAGACTGGCATAGAAGAGGACCTCCATTGCACTTTCGGGTTGATGACCTCCGGGTAAGACAATGTTTGGGTCGGAAAAGCCCCAAGCCATGCCCGGAATGAACAGCAACAAAACCGGGAGCATGATGTACATCCGAGTTGAGAACATCCGTTCAAGCGTGAGGCGTTTCGCCAGTTTCATGATACGGGTGAAATCGCTCATTCTTCTTCACCACCAATGGTTCTTAGCGGCACATATGCGTTGGACGCAACTTCCAAGCCTACATCTTCAATGGATTGTCCGGTCGCAGCACACAGCATTTCAACCACGTTGGGCTGGCGAATACTCCACTCAGTAATTTCAGTCCCGTCGTTAATCAATTTGGCAAGTAAGTGTGATTGTGCCTGTTCGAGTCTTGCAGTCCAAATGTTGTCCTGAATTTCGAACTCAACATGCTCTTCTTGAATGCCGTACTTGCTAAATTGAGGTACTTGACCGGTTCCTTTGATTTCGGTCTTACTGTCGAGGTGCAAACCTTTCGCCACTTCCCTAAGTGTACCCTCCGCCAGAATATGCCCTCTGTGCATCAATGCTAATCGGTCAATTATTCCAGCAAGGCCTTCGACTTGGTGCGATGAAAGTACGATTGAAACGCCTTTTTCAGTCAATGTTTTGAGCAGAGAAATAAATGCTGCCGCTCCAACGGGGTCAAGTCCGTTGAGTGGCTCGTCCAGCAAGAGAATTTTTGGTGAACCCAGCAGAGCGACTGCAAGGGTTAGCCGCTGACGCATTCCTTGGCTCAATTCGCTGAGGGCAGAATCCGTTCGACTCTTGAGGCCTACGAGTTTGAGAATCCCATCGATTCGTTTTTCGCTTGCGTGTCGCATCTCACCAAGTTCAAGCAGAGCTTGTCGAACAGTCTTCCTTCCTTGCCAACGAACTTGTTCAGGCATGTGCCCGACACTTTGGCGCAGTTGCTGT
>JAQXFL010000113.1 GCA_029250345.1 Candidatus Poseidoniaceae archaeon | reverse complement strand
AACTACAACATGACTTGGCCGAGCTATGTGGACCTTGATGAATCGTTCACCGCCAGCACTCCGAATGGGACTTCTGACTCGATCATCGTCTTGGACAAAACCATGCGTGTTGTTTTCTCAAGCGCACCGTCTGCTTCATCAGAAGACATCATCGCTGCTGTTGAGAGCATCAACAACGGTGGAAGCACAAGTGCTTGGTCCTATTTTTCTCTTGTTTTCGGGCCCGGGCTGTTCCTTTTCTTCTTGACGCTACCTCGTGATGAATATGAGGCATTGGAAGACCCACTCCCCCTTGGCCTCCACATGGGGGCAATCGTCGGCGCAGGTGGGGCTGGTATTGTGTTGGTCAATCTACCACTGTTAATCGCAACCTTGGCACCAATTCCGACCAATTCCTTGTATTGGGTCGATGTCGCTATGTTTGCTTGGCTCGTTGAAATGTGTATCGTTACCGCCCGCAGAGGAAGCCCATACGAAGCAGACCTCGTTGCCAAAGTCATGCACTCATTTTATCCTGAAAAGTTCCGAAATTGGAGAGGAGTCGAGGAAATGCAACGAGATGTCACGGTTGGTGTCTGGCTCGGTTGGTTTGGCTGGTTTGCCTTCCCGTCGTTGTTCCCACAAGGAATCTCGGCTGCACTACTGAGTGGGATTACGGGCATTTTCTTCGGGATATTCGGATTGATATTCATCATTGTGTTGGGAGGGGCAGTCGTACTGCTTCTGCGCACCGTAGGTACTTTCGGAGGCTGGATTACACTGATGTTTGGTGAACTTGGAACCGAGGACTACTCACGATTTGCCGGATGGTGCATACTACCAGTAGCCATATGGGCAACCGCCAATGCAGTGATTTCGATGATCAATATCGGTGTCATTTGACGACCGAATCTTTGACAACCGTTGAGTAGAATGTTCAACGCATGGAGTCAAAAATCGAATGGAGTCGAACCCGTAAAAGCCTGTTTTTCAAATGCCCGCGTGCTTGGTATTTGAGATACGGAATGAGGAGAAAGTCCTCGAACAGAAGGGCTGCATCGTTCCAACGGCCATGGGATTTGATGCTGAGAGCAATGAAAGAAACACTTCTCGACCAACTTGAAGATCTTAAAGATGGGAAAGAATGGTCAGTGTTGTTAACAGAGAATCAACTCAAGTCCTCCCTTGAAAGTCAATTGAGTGCGTCTGTACATCACATATCTGAACACACAAAGGAAGCTCTACTCAAGTTTGCTCGAAGCAGGTATCGATTGCTTTGGAGAACGAGAATTCTGCAGCAACTTCTCAAAAGAAGACATGCTCAATGGTATGTCTTCGACAGGAGCGAACCCATTCTGCATGGGATTCGAAAGCTCTACGTTTCTCCGGATTTAGCAATTCGGATTCAGAACCGCTGGCACCTTGTACGCTTTGATATGCAAAAATCCCCAAGCAAAGCACACGATGAACATGAGGCAAATGCGATGGTGTTTTGGGCTCTCAATCATGAAGGTTTCAATGCACCCAGTGAATCGTATCGGCTGCATACAATAGGATGGAGGCAAGGGTTTTGGAAGTGTGAGACTTTCCAGCCAACCTCTCATTCGATACGCCTGTCGCAACAATTACTGGAACACGACATGAAAGCGATGGAGGAAATCATACAGTCCGGAAGAAGGAATTTAGCACTCTTACCTCTTGCCAAGAACAGAAGAACCTGTAACTCTTGCTTCTTCCGTAAGTTTTGCCCTGGAGGAGAGAACCTCGACATGGCAAAAAAGGAACAAGCCCTGTTGGAATTGTCAGCGAACTCATTCAAGGCTGGCTACTAGGTCAGCAAGGACGGATTGAACATCAGTCGCTTTGGTTACACCGCTTGCTAGAAGAACACCTTCTGCTCCCAATTCGACGGCTTTAGCAACATCAGCACCGTTTTTGACACCTGCACCACAAAGAACACGGACATTGGGATTGACTGCTTTAACAACAGCCACGGTATCACTGACAATTGCAGGGTCTGCGGTGGTAACTGAGATATCGCCACCAATCAATTCAGGGGGCTCAACTGCAATGAACGTTGGACCAATTTCAGCGAGGCTCTTTGCTTCATCGACATCAGCAGCACAGCCACACATTGGGAAATCAGAAGGAAGTTGTTCTTTCAAGGAAGCGACATGTTCCATCGAAACTTTGTGTTCTGCGTGATTAATAATTGTCCCATGAGCGCCACGGTGAAGCGCAGTCTGAGGCTCAAGCCAGCCTGTGAAGCCACCTTGACCGACTGGATCCAAGTGCTGAGTCCATACCTCCAAAGAAGGAGCAACTCTACGAACTGCTTCAAGGTCGAATGCGGATACAACAGCAATCATTCGCGCAGGTCCATTTGAGTGCGCCTCCATGGCGAGAGCCAAATGTTCAGCAGCTTCTCCGCTGGCAGATGCGTACGTCTTGAAATTTACAACAATCAATGGTTTGTTCATGCATTAGGCAACAACAAAACGCATTTAGCCCTTCTGTCAAACCGAACTGATTCAGTCCGTTTGAGGCCACTGACCGTCATTCATCGAAGTACCATCGGGAATGACACTCCCATGATCAATCACCATATTGCGAAGTTCCACGTTCGAACCTATCTGCACATCGCGCCCAACAAGACATGATTCAACAACAGAATCGAGACCAACCGTCGCCCCTGACAAGAGCGTTGAGCGGCGAACAGTGCTGTTGGAAACGACAACATTTGAGTCAATCATCGATTCGGAAACACGGTCCGAGGTGGTTGTTTCCGGTGAGCCATACCATGAGCTCCCATTGATGAGCCCACGCCGAAAGCGGCCTTCCTTGATGCAGCGGTTCACTGCATCCGACCACGCACTTGGAGTGCCAGCATCAATGAAATATCCTTCAAATTGCTGTCCGTTCAAGGCACCTTGCGAGGCAAGTTGCGGAAAAACATCTCGTTCGATAGAATGCTTGCCCATGGGCATGAAATCAAAGATATCGTCCTCAAGGATGTATGAACCAGCATTGATGAGGTTGGAGAACACTTCCTCGGGCGTTGGTTTCTCTTTGAATTGAGTAATACGCGACTCTTCGTCAAGACCAACGATCCCAAATCGAGTTGGGTCTTCAACTTCCCACAAAGCGAGCGTTCCAATTCCTCCGTTCTTCTCGTGTAAATTGAGTAAAGGGTCGATTTGCAAAGATGAAACGATATCCCCATTGAAACAAGCAAAAGTTCCACTGACGACATCACGACAGTTTCCAAGAGCGCCGCCCGTGCCGAGGGGTTTGTCTTCAGGAACGATTCGAACATCAAAATCGACATCTGCTTTCGCAAAATATTGTTGAATCATGTCGACTTTGTACCCACCTGCGACGACAACTTCGTCAACCAAGTCTTTGGGTACACCCTCTACAACCCGTTCGAGAAGTGAGATGTCTAGCATTGGAAGCAAGGGCTTGGGAACTGAATTGGTCCACGGGCGTAAGCGAGAACCAACTCCACCGGCCAAGACGACGACTTGCATGGTTGGCCCTTCTACCGATTACCTATCAATACATCTCAACACTGCACTCACCAAGACTGGTTCGACGAATTGGCCCGAATGCCGCGTCAAAGTATTCAAAGACGGCCTTACTTTGGAAGGATTGGAGAGCACCATGAACATCCACGAATATCAAGGAAAAACCCTGCTGCGAGAAAACAACGTCGCTGTACTTGAAGGAGTCCACTGCACGACCGTCGAACAAGCGCTGAGCGCATATGATTCACTCGGTAGCAAAGTTGTAGCAGTCAAGTCACAAATCCATGCTGGCGGACGAGGAAAAGGCACACTCTACCATCCAGAGACACGGGAACATGTCATGGACGGCGGTGTCAAAATCGCTTTCTCGAGAGAAGAAGTGGAGTCCTACGCTACAAATATTCTTGGCAATATTTTGGTCACCATCCAAACCGGTGATGAAGGGAAACTTGTCAGCAACCTGTATATTGAAGCAGGCTGCGACATCGCTCACGAGTACTATCTAGCACTTCTTGTCGACAGAGATAACAAATCGGTTTTGATCATGGCTTCAACAGAAGGTGGAATGGACATCGAAGATGTTGCCCACAACACACCAGAACTCATTCACAAAGTCGTAGTCGACCCGAATGCAGGTCTTCTAGGATTCCAAAAGCGAGACCTTGGAATGTCCCTCGGACTGTCTGGCGCTGCTCTGAAATCGTTCGGCAAGATGTTGTCGAACATGTACACTATGTTTGTGCGTGAAGATTGTGTCATGGTCGAAATCAACCCCTTGGTACGAACCGGTGCTGACGAGATTGTGGCACTCGACTCGAAGATTTCATTTGATGAAAATGCCGAATTCCGCCACAAGAATTGGGACGACCTCCGAGACCTTTCAGAGGAAGAAGATGTGGAAATCCGTGCAAAAGAAACCGGACTCTCCTATGTCAAACTCGATGGAAACATTGGATGCTTGGTCAACGGTGCTGGTCTCGCTATGGCAACAATGGACGTCATCAAGCTCTACGGTGGAGAACCAGCAAACTTCCTTGATGTTGGCGGTGGCGCAAACGAAGAGCAAGTCAAAACAGCATTCTCCATCATTCTTGAAGACCCGAATGTCAAGGGTATTTTGGTCAATATTTTTGGCGGCATCATGCGTTGCGACATCATTGCACGAGGCGTTATTGCTGCTACAGAAGCACTTTCTCTCGAAGTACCACTCGTCGTTCGACTTGCTGGAACAAACGTCGACGAAGGAAAGGCAATTCTTGCTGCTTCGACCCTCAACATTCACCCTGCTGATGATTTAGCGGAAGGTGCGCAAAAGATTGTTGCGCTTATTGGAGGCGATGAATAATGTCAATTTGGATTGAAGAAGATGCGAAAGTATTGGTGCAAGGAATCACTGGAAAGCAAGGCATGTTCCATGCAGACAAGATGGTCGAATACGGCACCAACATCGTTGGTGGATGCACCCCCGGAAAAGGCGGTCAAACCGTTGAACTCCAAGGAAAACCATACCCTGTGTGGCACAGTATGAGTGAAGCCATCGAAGCAACCGATGCTGATGCTACCGTCATTTATGTCCCCCCACCGTTTGCTGCTGAGGCGATTATGGAGGCTGCAGATGCCTTTGACACCATCAAAGGTGAAGGAGTCGTCGTTTGTATTACTGAAGGAATCCCAACCCTCGACATGGTGAAAGCGGTTGCATACGTCGAAAACCGACCAGGCGTTCGACTCATTGGACCGAACTGCCCAGGTATTATCACGCCCGGAGAAAAAGGCGGCGCTAAGATTGGAATCATGCCAGGTCATATTCACGCCAAAGGTCGTATCGGTATTGTCAGCAAGTCTGGAACATTAACCTACGAAGCAGTGGCTCAAACCATGAGTATTGACGAAGGACAGTCAACCTGTATCGGTATTGGCGGAGACCCTGTAAACGGCACGGGATTCATCGACTGTCTTGCCGCATTTGAGGCAGACCCTCAAACTGAAGCCATCATTATGATCGGTGAAATTGGCGGTAATGCTGAGCAAGAAGCGGCTGCATGGGCTGCTGGAAACGTGACCAAGCCAATCGTAGGTTTCGTGGCAGGGGCAACTGCGCCACCGGGCAAGCGAATGGGACACGCAGGTGCAATTATTTCAGGTGGAAAAGGAACTGCCGAAGAGAAGTTTGAAGCGTTTAGAGCGGCGGGGATTGCTTGTGCAATGGACCCTTCAGAACTCGGTAAAGTCTTGCTGGAATCTCTCAAAGCTGCTGGCTTGCGATGAACCCATTAACCGAAATCAATACTGGACACTATGGCCGAGAAGCCTGAGTTCGACCCAAGCATACTGCAGGGGTTTTATGCTCAGGATTTTGAAATCGATTTGTCGTGGATGAAAAAGTCGACACAGCACCAATTCAGATGGCGATGCCTTGAGAATCGGTGGCAATCTGCACACCGTAGAGTTCGTAACAGCGCGACGCTCGTGAAAGCCTTTCAAAATACAACACCCACCGATGTATACGTTTCAACAGCATCATGGCTTAATCCAATAGACTTGCCGCGATTAAGGGACCAAGAGGCGGCTTATCCCATTCTACTCGATCATTTGGTCGTGTTCGATATTGATGCACCACCGTTTTGCATTGCGAACATGGAACTCGCACGGCAATCTGCAGTTCGCCTCTATGAATGGATGAAAGACAAAGAGGATTATGCGTTCAGCCACGTGACCTTTTCCGGTAGCAAAGGATTTCACCTGTTCTACCAGGACCTTGCCCGAGAAAAGTTCCAAATTCCCGACCCAAAGGAAAGAGAAGAGAAAGTTCGTTTTGAACGCAAAAAGTTGCTCGACCTCGTCACCTCTGCTGGACATGCTGTCGACACCAAAATTACTGCTGACACGAGACGAATCATCCGACTTCCAGGAACGGTTCACGGTAAAACCGGTTGGAAGTGCAGCATTGTCGACATCGATACAATGTACAAGCCGTTCAAGAAATGGTACAGACTACTTGACCGACACAGCAACGCAGTCAAAATACCTCGCAAATCGGCTAAATCAAAGAAATATCAAAGAAATACCAAAGAAAAGGAAGCTACTTTGAATCCTCAAATTGACAGTTTGAGTATTGAGGTAAGCACGCATGTTGCCGGAACTAAAAACCGCTCTGCATTGGTTTGTTGGTTGCCTCACAACTGGGGTGAACCGCAACTGGCCGTACAACGAGCACTGGATTCTATCGAGATGTTCGGTTTTGGAGCAACTGCGTTTTGGACTGACGGTGTTAGGACTTTGATGATCGTACCACGAGCGATTCCAAGAGAACAACTCATCAAAATCACTCGGAAATTAAAGTTGAATACACTTCATCGAGAACTCAAAGAGAGGCAGCATTCGTGGGCACGAATTACTGGAATGCTCTCTGTAGAACACGAATGGGAAAAGGAATTGATACCAATAAATGTTCTCGGAAAAGAATTCAATTCAGTATGCACATGGCCTTGGTCGCGTTCGCATTTGGAACTGAGTAAACGCATGGGCCTATCCATCGAATGCAACGAAGGGGAATTATCCGGAAATGAGGAGCCATCCATTCGAATTGCTCAAAGGTCGTGAAATGATTATATGATGTCTTGACAAGAGTATCTTGTTTCCACCGGAGCTTTGGCAATGACGGCTGCACTCGTGCCTATGACACAACCGACCGTTGGCGCTTGGAAACCGCGCCAACGGTCAAAACCATGGTGAGCCTATGAACAAGTTCGGCATCATCATTTTCATCATTGGAACACTCTTCTCAGGAGCATTTGTTTTTTCAAACATTCAAGTAAACGAACCTGAGTACCAATCACAGGGAATAATTACAGAAGATTCCAGTTACTATGAGATATTGGACGGATACTACATTTGCCGAGCCGACCTTGTGATTGAATACGCTGCAGGCTCACCTCCTCAGAACTACACGGCCGAAACTTTTGCCACGATGGAAAGCAGTAATTCGTGTGTCGAGTTGATTGAAAGTTATTATCCCGTAGGTGATGAAATCACCCTGTATTATCACCTCGATTCCCCGGAAGAATACTGGTTTCAACCAACTGGAGGTGGCAGTAATGCACTTTATACCTGCTGTGCATTTATATTTGCATTAATCGCTATAGGAGGGCTCATCATGACATTCACTCTTGGTTCAAGCTCAAAAGTAACGACCAAGACCGGCGGACTCAGCAGCAGAAGTGCCGCGGGACAGTCGTCCGGAAGAGGGCACACAGGTGGGCTCAACGGAAGAAACGAACAGACCTCAAAACATGCAGGAGTTCAATCAATATCTGACCCCGATTTCACTGGACCTCACAATGGCAAATTCCTCTCCGGGCACACACGACACGGGAACAGGAAATTCAGCACGTTCCAAGAAGCCAAGGAGTACTGCCTTGCAGACTCCGAAGCAGGTGGCATTACCATGGAAGGTCCAAACCACTTTACAATCCGCCGTGAAAACAACTTACTCAACTCATCAAGCGGAGAAGTTTCCTGGGTGAAGAAAGTTGAATACAACACCTACATGGCTGGATCTTACGCCCAATCAAACCCAACACCACCTCCTCAAAATCGTAGGCTGGGAAGTAGAGAACGCAACTACGATTCACTCATCCAACGGTTTGGACTACGAAATGTCCCCCCCAGCCAACTCCGAGAGAAGGTCATAGGCTCAGGGATAATGACTCCAATGATGGCGGACAAGTTCTTTGCCAACGGATTTGTGATACAGACGCTCGGAATTGAACAGGTAACTCGCCAGCCAAACACGGCCTCAACCGTCCTCAAAACTCCAAAAAGTAATTTCTGGAATTCTGCTGATTCTTCCAGCAGCACTCAACCCAGTGGGGTTCAAGAGAAATGTGGCCACAGTGGATGCTCTCGCTCTGTTTCATCTTTTGATTTCAGATGCTTTGATTGCAGAAAGCGATTTTGTGACGAACACAGAGGAGCAACCTTCCAGTGCGCTGAATGCGCATGAAACACTCAAATGTAGACTTCTTTTTGGTGCATTCCAATATTTGGTGCGAGGCCTCTTTGTCGAATCTGTTGCAACAAGGACTTACCATCTTTACTGCGAGCATAGGTGAGCTGGCTCGGGCTGACGTAGAGGTTCCAATACTTTTGGAACACATCTGCTCGCTCTCGAGTCGATGCAAGAAGAGAAGGCACTGAATGATACATTTGGATGGAACTTACTTCCTTGCGAAGGTATTTGGCTATCACTTCTGGCATCATCGTTGAGAGCCAAGTATCTTCCATGAATTGAGAAGAACGACTGATTAGATATCTTGGATTTGATAATGGACCTAATACTTCCTCTAAGGAAGTGCTGAATGCTAATGCTTCATCGGGGGTCGAATTGTGCAAATGGTAACGAAGCCATCCGCCACCTCGCTCACCACCTTTGGGCGCACAGTGAATGGTCATCTCTCCTAATTCCTGCAAGCTCGCAACAATCGCTTCGGAGATGGCCAGCGTTAATGTTGAATCGGTCCACATTTGTTTTTCTGTCCCGAACCGGAATCCACTGGAGAACCCTTTCGGGGTTTTCGTCTCTACTGCAGGCCGTGACTCAATGCCGAAGGGCTGGCCAATCCCCCACAATTCACGGGTATGTTCTCTTGTCCGCGCCCTACGAAGCATTTCGTCATTGAACAAGGCCATACCTTCACTGATCCCCTCTGGTCGAACATCGTTGAATGCTGCATGAACATGCCCTACCCCTTTCTCAATGGTCCCGTCATCACAAACGCCGAACAATTGTTTGTGCTTTTGCTTGAACCGCTCATAATCATCAAAACCTTTGGTAAACTCTTCAGCAATGCAAACAATATCCCAATTATTGGCTACTTTTTCAGGCCATTCTTTGTCGATTCGTATAGAACGCCCACGAAGTTGATTGATGCTCATGCTTGTCGTAACGGTTGTCATGTCGATGAGAACGTTAATTCTTGATGCATCCCAACCTTCGCCCAACAAGCCGCGAGTACCAACCAAACATCGAGTAAACCCTTCTTGGAAAAACTCCGTAATCATGAGTGAATAGTACCGTGGAATCCAATCCTTGCCCCTGCCATGTATTTCATGAAACCCTTGGTGAGGTTTGTCCTCAAGTTTGATGTCAAGTGAACGCTCCTCTACCCATTTCTCAGCCTTAGCGATGAATTTTTCATACAAATCATCGTCAACAAGAACGGTGCTACCGGTCATCAAGATTGGATCGAGATAATCTCCAGCTGGGTGATGAACAAGCGTCCTCAGGACCGAAATAGCTCCACCGGCTTCGTCATCAAGAACGCCTTCCACAAGTGTCGTGGCCGAGGTTTTCTCAAAGTCAGTGACGACCACAGCCCGTATATCGGGTCCCAAGGCTTGCATCTCGACATTGATAATTTCATTGACGGCTTCAATTTTAGCAGAAGCATAAGCCATGACTCGCCCCACTGGGGATGCGCAAGGTCGAGAACCTGTTTCCGTAATTTGTATTCCCAACATCCGCAATCTTGCCACAACCGATTCTGAAAGAACGTGGTCATCCGAACTCTTTGAACGCCTCAAACCATGGCGGACATAACGGGAAAGCACATTCCGTAGTACGCTCATCCGTGTGAAGGACTGATCGTTTGGGTCGAAGGGAAAGTCGGGTACACCTGAAGGAAGAGGCAACCGATTCATCCGAAGAAAACGACGGGCATCAGTGGCAAAAGCAGAGAATTTCCTTTCGTAATCATCCCAAGAAAGAGAGTCGCCGGTCGGTGATTTACGTTGTGCAAGCTCGTCCCGGACCCAAAGGTCAAGCGACAGAGTTCTGTTCTTTTTCCCGTCATGCGTTGGAGTACGCAATTCAGCCAGCAACTGGTCAAACTCCTCATCAACTCCTGCGATGTATTGCAACTCATGACTTGCTGGGCGCACAAAATAACACAAGTCTTGGTACGGAGCCAAGTTGGAGTCTCGAACCAATGCTGGAACGGGCACACTGTAATCGACTGGTCCGAAAAACTCGTCATACCGTTGTGCATCCGATTCTTTGAACGATGAACCATCCGGTGGCGTTGCGGTGAGGCCGAGGATGACGGGGTCGTCGAATAATTCCCGAACTTCCGACAAGATTCGCCCCCAATGGTGCATAAGATGGTGACACTCGTCAAGAATAATCAAACCAATACCTGCATCTTTCAGCAGCATGAGGTTTTCTTTCGCACTTTCATGAAGCGTCCATAACGCATTTCCATGTTCTGCATATTCGTCCCGTACCTTTTTTCGGTACGTTGAAAGTCGACTGGTGTAGTATTTTTTATTGCGTTCAAGGAGGTCTTTTTGCCATGCAATCGCTTCTTCATGGTTTGATGCCTCTTCGTCCGAAATTAGTTTTTCAGCCCACAACTCCAAGGCAACCGCATCAAGATCCTCTCCACCTTTTCTTGGCATTGTTACCGATTGGTAGGTAAGGGAAGTAAGCAAACCCGGTTTCTTAGGATCGGTGCTGATGAATTCGTCTTTACCGTCGAGATCAAACAACGAAGTCCGAGCAGCCCATTGAGCTTGTATGGCAGAGTTTGGGGAAAGCACCAGTGCTGGTTTTCGAACAAGGTCAGCCCACACATACAATCCAAGCACCGTTTTCCCGGAGCCAGGAGGTGCGACGATGTGAAGTCGTTTGTTGCCTGCTTCTAACTGCGGAACAATCACAGAGCGGGCGGCTTCTTGTGAGGGGCGGAGCGTTCCTGAAAATTGAATTGCGCCGAAACCCGGTAAATCCGCCATACCTGACACCCTTCACTTCAACGTGGGGGGCCGCGCTTGGGGCCAGAAGGACCACCCTTTGGAGGGCCGCCTTTCTTGGACGGGCCGGGTGGACCGCTCTTCTTCGGAGGACCGCCTTTGGATGGACCGGGTGGACCGTTCTTCTTCGGAGGACCACCTTTGGACGGGCCGGGTGGACCGCCCTTCTTCGGAGGACCGCCTTTGGATGG
>JAQXFL010000098.1 GCA_029250345.1 Candidatus Poseidoniaceae archaeon | reverse complement strand
CCACCGGCGAGAATTGAACTCGCGACCTCCTCATTACCAATGAGGTGCTATACCGCTAAGCCACGGTGGCAGTAAAGACGGCGACCAAGCAGTGCAATATAACCGCTTCGCGTCTACTTATTGTCGAATAAATGCACCTTTGGAGTTTACCAATTCCTCAAAGGCTATAAGGTGATTTTGATAAATCAACAAATGGAGAAGGCAACTTCTCTGGATGGGATAATATGGAGCGAGAGCTAGAAACAAAAACGGAGATGCGGCAACGAGTTCGTGATCTTCAAAACCAAGTTGATGAATTGAAAGACCTTGTGAACACTTTGTTAAGTGTCATTTGTGAAGAGCCAGATGGTGTTCACAGCGGTGCTGCTCCGACCATTCCTGGTCAGCCGGCGCACAATTACTGCATGTGATTATCCTTTGATAACAGCTAGTGGATTAAGCCGTACGACCGGCCGTGCCAAGCCAGCTTTTTGTGTGAGTTCGATGACATCATCAACATTCTTGTAAGCCTCAGGTGCTTCTTCGGAAAGGACATTTGGAGTCGAAGCGTGAACTCGTATCCCGCGTCCTTCAAGTTCCTGTTTCAGTGCTTTTCCATCGATTGTCTTTTTGGCTTTTGTTCGCGATAGTGCTCTTCCAGCACCATGGCATGATGAACCAAACGCCATGTTTTGTCCTCTTTTGGGGCCTGCCATCACCCATGAACCAGTCCCCATATCTCCCGGAATCAATACCGGTTGCCCACTTTTGCGATGGTGATTCCCGATACCATGGCTGTCGCCGCTAAAAGCTCGCGTTGCTCCTTTACGATGAACACAGCATGTACATGGCTTTCCGTCGATTTCATGAACTTCGACTTTTGCTATATTGTGCGCAACATCATAGAGAGTTCGAGCCTCGCCATCAACGCCGAGTTCAAGTTTGAGAACCTCCCTCAGTCGGTGGGCAAGTGCACTTCTATTGGCGAATGCAAAGTTGGCTGCAGCATTCATCGCATCGAAGTATGATTTTCCTTCTTTTGAATGAAAAGGTGCTGCGGCAAGTTGCCTGTCAGCAATCTCATAGCCCCATTCTTCATTGAACCAACCATGTTCATGCTGGCGGTAACGGCGTTCGAGGAGACGTACATGGTCGCTGCAGACTTGATGTCCAAGCCCACGAGAGCCGGAGTGAATCATTGCAACCAGTTGACCATCGTACAAACCCCATTCTTCTGCAGTAGCCGAATCAACGGTTTTGCCAACGGTTTGTAATTCAAGAAAGTGGTTTCCGCTGCCGAGTGTTCCAAGAGCCCGAAGACCACGTTCTTTGGCCCGAGTTGAAAGTTCAGCATCCATTGTATCGAGTTGTCCACCCGATTCGAGATGCCGAATATCCTCATCAAATCCATATCCCAATTCCGCAGCAGCGGGGGCTCCTCCTTGAATGAGTTGATCGAGTTCGTTCATTGTAATGTTGAGTCCGCCTTTCCCAGATGCTCCGGCAGGTACTCTACCTGCGATTCTTCCAGCAAGTTTCTTCAGGTTTGGAATATCTTGGGCAGTTGCGTCCAACGCCAACATCCGTACTCCGCAGTTGATGTCGAATCCAACGCCACCGGGAGAGATTGCTCCACCTAAGTCGCCGTATTCAGTATCGGTTGCCACGACTCCACCGATTGGCAACCCGTATCCAAAATGCCAGTCAGCCATACCCCAAGCTTCGCCAACAATTCCTGGCAAACTTGCAGCATTGATGAGTTGTTCTGGGCCTCGGTCATCTGCGTGTAATTTTAGATGGTGTTCATCCGTGACCAGCCGAGCATCGACTTTCATTTTGCCGTGAGCCTTGATTCTCATCGTACCGTCACCCAACGAGGTGAGATGTTGACGCCAATCTTCGGCCATGAATGTGGGTTGAGATGTTTACCTTTGAGGATTGTTCTCACTTTCACGAGAATTTGACCCACAGGTTTCAAGGTGTATTGCTCGGTCGGCAGTTTGTTCCCTTGGGGAGGTGTGATGTATGGGATTGCCACCGATTGATTTGGCCGTGTTCCATAACGAGGGTTATGTCCGCAAACAGTGCCGGATTACTGACCTCTGGTTTTGGTCAACTGATGCAACTCGAGATACCTGCGGCGACACTTCCGAAGATGAATACACATTCATTGGAGAACCGCTTATTCAGGGCTTTGAAATGCGTGGTAAGGCGTTGAAAGACGCCATGCGTGAGGCTTTTTTGTCTTTTTTTGAGCAGGTTGAGCACACCCGAATCGAACCATACCCTGTTTTGGCGAGGTGGAGGGATGACATTCACCTTACCATTGCTTCTATTGCGGATTTCCAGCCACACGTCACATCGGGAGAGGTTGAACCTCCCGCCAATCCGTTGACGATTTCTCAGCCGTGTATTCGACTCACTGATGTTGATGCAGTCGGGCGCTCAGGCCGTCACCTCACGACTTTTGAAATGATGGCTCACCACGCATTTAACCGCCCAAACGATGGTAAGTTGTACTATTGGATGGAGGAATGTGTTCAGTACTGTCACGATTTGATGACATCCACATTCGGCATTCCTGCTGACGAAATTACCTACGTCGAAAATCCATGGTGCGGTGGCGGAAATGCCGGTGCAGCTGTCGAAGTTATCGTAGGAGGGCTCGAATTGGCAACATTGGTTTTCATGAATATGGAAGAACATCCCGACGGTGACATTGAACTCAAGGGAGACCGTTACCGTGAGATGCCATTACAGATTATCGACACTGGGTACGGTCTTGAACGGTTCTGTTGGGCTGCAGCAGGTACGCCTACAATTTACGAGGCGATTTATCCAGAGACCGTTGCTTGGCTCAAAGATTTATCCGGATTCTCGACCATCAGTTCACAATGGCCCGAACTCAACTTAGATGCCTTGCTCGGTGAGATGAGCCGCTTGAACGGTATCATGAACATTGAACCAGGTGTCGATGCTGTTGAACTGCGATCGATTTTCATGCGCAGGCTCACCGAGCGTGGTATTTCTGTAACCTCGGAACAATTCACTGCAATCACTGAACCACTTGCCAAAATCTATGCAATCCCTGACCACCTTCATGCCCTATCACACATGCTCGGTGACGGTTTG
>JAQXFL010000091.1 GCA_029250345.1 Candidatus Poseidoniaceae archaeon | reverse complement strand
CATCGAAGCCGCTATTGACGCGCTCAAACAGGGCACTGGTGACCTCGTGGCAATGAGTGCCTTGAACTGGAGAGACTATGATGTTGAAGGGTTGAGCATTGTGGGAATCTTACCTCGCCGAGAGCCAACTTGGGACCTTGTATCCAACGACAAGCCGGAGTACCTCGTCTCCCAAGCAGTTGTCATCTGCGACCATGAGTTATTGCGAAGGCAAATGCGACGGCTGCGTTCAGACCTAAAACTTGTCACATCCGAGGAGTTTGCTTCCATGATTGGGAAATCAGATGCATTTGCAAACCTGGATGAAGAAGATAAAATCCATTGGATTGAAGAATGTCGCCAAGATGAACTTCTTGAAGGGTATATCGTCCCCCGTGGAGAACATGCGGCACTGAAATTCAAAGCCCGCCGTCATACACTTGGCCTGCAGAGAGAAAACCCAGAAAGAACACATTTCGTCCCTCCACCGTTGTATGGCTTCACTTTGCTTGTTGCACGTTCTGGATTCCCTGCAGCGACTGTTGCTCCAATGGTCGACACAGGAGCAATTCTCTCACATCGAATTGAAGCGGGTTTGCTCGACTCTTTACCAGAATATCTTCACGGCATCATCGGTATTTTTGTCGAACAACGTAAGTTCAAGACGGTACTCAAAGAAGCACAACGACGCGGAGACGATTTCACAAACGATGTATATCTCAATTCTGAAAGAGCAAAAGCACAGTCGGGCCCATCGAAATGGAAACAGTCTGTGCCTCGTAAGGAGGTACCTACAACTCCTCGTATCGAAATGAAAGTCGAGACATTGAATTATGAAGGTACGGTCTCTGCGAGCGCAGAACGCATTTGCACAATTGAAGAAAGCCATATGGGAATGGTCAATGTTTTGAAGGAATTTATGATTCTTCTCGACACCATGCAATCTGAGCATGAAGAAATGGTTCGAAAATTCCCAGGCCTACCGGATGAATTCAGCCTACCAAGACCAGCACTGCTGAATCTAGAGCACATTCAAGCATCTTCATCAGAAGAAGAATGAGACGACTCACCGAGCAACGGCGCATAGCCTTGCTTTACAATGAACTCTTCAAGTTCAACCAAATCTGTTGGTTCGTTTTCGTCACACAATTCAAGTATGGATTCGTCGATTTCACGACCGTTTCGCTCCCATGTACCCGCAGAGCGTTGCAAGTCTGATGCGAATTTTTCAACAACTTCGACTGCTGTCAAATTGAGATTGAGAACCGTGTGCAAAGAATCGACAATTCGGTTGTTGGCTTCTCGGAGTCGTTGGATTCTACCTGCCATATCCCTCAAGAATGTTCGTAATTCTTCAACATCATTTGAGCGTGAGAATTTGCGTTGAGCTCGTTCAAAATCCTTACGCATGACGCTGATACCTGCAACAATAGCGAGTTTAGCTTTCGTAGCATCAAGTATGGTCTCTTCAGATTCTTTCACGCGAGAATGAATCATTTCCTCAAAGCCATTGTAGTGGCTTTTGAGATCCATCCAGACCAACTCCTTCAGAGAATCAACAAGAGAATTTGCCTCTTTCAAACCCTGCTTCGTCGCCTTAACAGTTCTCGCCATAATACAAAACGGAGTGTCCAAGTTCTTCAAACCATTCCCAATAGATTTCGCAAGACGGAGCGATGGAGCGATGGAAAGTGTCAAAGAACAGCCCTCCCGAGTGCTTCATCACAGCGAAAACACATATACCCCTTAGAACCGAATGTGAATAGAAGGTGGAACGGTGTCAGCCAAAAGCGAACTCTTGAACGAACTTTATCAAGCTCGTTTTGACGGTCTTAAGGAACTCGCTGTCACCTATCAACTTCCAAAAAATGGTTCAGTTGAAACACTACGTGCCCGTTTAATTCAGCACCTCATTCTTGAACAATGGGATCTTTCACCCAACGGAATAAAAAACCTCATGAATGCCGAAATTGGAGAAATTTTAGGCGTTTTTGGTATCAAAAAATCAGGTTCTGTTCGAGCCCGACGTCAACGACTGTACCTTCATCTCAATCACGACCCAAAACAATTCGTCCCTGAATCTCTTGACTCGATGACAAGAGACCAGTTGCATGAACTGTGTAAAACGCTTGAATTGCCTTTGTCAGGTAACAAGCAAACATTGCTCGTTCGTGTAGCAGGCGTACTCGCTTACCAACAAGGAGGCTGGGGTAAAGTCAAGAAGAGTCTACGAAGACCGAAGAGCGGAGATTCAACCATCGAGATTCCAACACCGAGCGAGGAATCAAACAATGAATCGCCATCCCAAGAAACTCCTACAGGGCATGAAGTTGTAATCGAAAAGGTCGAAACATTCGTCTCTGAACATCCAGAAGGATGGACGTTCGAAGAAGAAACTGAGATGCGAACCGAACTGGCTGAAAAGGGCATTCCGATTTCACGTGCACCATTGGCAGCGTCAATTGATGACGCACTTCGTGCAGGCCAAAACGACACTATGAACGACACAGCACCAGCAATGGTTCAAAGCGCTCATGTTGTTGAAAACGATGAACACAGTCTCGAAACAGAGGCTTTACTTCTCGAACTGAACGCTCGAAGTGCAGAAATAGAAGCCGCAGGACGAGA
This sequence comes from Candidatus Poseidoniaceae archaeon, assembly GCA_029250345.1. GTDB lineage: Archaea > Thermoplasmatota > Poseidoniia > Poseidoniales > Poseidoniaceae > MGIIa-L1. The sequence continues at coordinate 10,031 of JAQXFL010000091.1, read as the reverse complement.
CTTTTTGGCCGTAAGTACGACCAGTGAAGTTGACGATCTTGAAGCGTTTATCGGGAGTTTATCCAGCCATGGTTTTGCAGTGGAAACACCTGCTGTCAGAGACAGTATCCGTAACACGCTGATGGAACTCGAATTCCGCTCACAAACGGAGAAAGACGCTGTCTTTTCGATGCCAAACTCATGGAGAGAGCGAGAAGCTCTCAGGAATTTTGAACTCGGCCGTGATGTCTTACGAGACCAATTGAACAATACCCTCGCCTCTTCGAACGGAGATTTGGTCAAAGCACGAATGACATTCGAACAAATTGGACATAACATGGGGTTGGATTTGCGCATCCCAAGTGTATCAGGGCGACTTCACGCACTGTTTGATCTCCATGTAGAAATTCATCAAGCCGAAGCATTGCAAGACCCTTCAATCGCTAGAAGAAACAGAATTCTGCGAGTGCTTCAGCACGGTGCTGTACATTTCACCGATGGTGAACGCAGAACCATCGACCGAATGGAGAGGAATATCGCAGGGTTTGAGGAATTGGTAGAAACTGTTCTTGAATCGAGTGAAGGGACATTCTCTGAACCACAGCAAGCGTTGGTCATCCGTTTCCTTGAGAACAGAGGATACGAAGTCAACACAGCAGACCTTCGCCCACGAATCCTCGCATGTGCGGGTATAATCGGTGCAGAGTTGGGATTCATTTCACCCGCCGAAATACCACGAATTGCACCGGGAGTCATGATATCCGATACACAAGTCGACGCCATCGTCACCGAATTGAAAGCATTGGCTGAAGCCTTCAAGCCGAAATCCGATGAACCTGCTGATGAAGAGGAAGTGCTCGCCGAATCTGTGAGTGATGCTTCTGAAAGAGTCAATTCGGCCCGGGGTAAAATCGACGCTATAGATGAACTCTTAGCTCGACTACGAGGCTAGTTTCAACGTGAAGCATAGAAATTCTGAACGACTTGCGTTACGGTTTGAATATCGTGAATATCACGACGAACCAAGTCTTCAATGATGGCTTGACGCTGAGACACGTGCTTCTCGAATACGTCAGGAGAAATGCCCGCAGCAGTGCAAATAACTTCACGAAGTTTCGAAGGGATTCCTGTTTCTTCAATTTGGTCGGTTGCAGCATTGTACTTCCAGATGATATTCAAACGAGGTTTGTCGCCTTCCATACCTGCAATTTCGGCAACTTCAGTAATTTTACGTGCGGTCTTACCGTTGACATGCAGTCGGGCTTGGATGATAATCAAATCAAGTCCACTCAGCATAATCGGAGGAACGAGCATTGGTGGGTTAATCATTCGGGTCACCGTTTCTTGAGCAGTGTTTGCGTGGAGTGAACCGAAAGAACCGTCGTGTCCGGTGTTCATTGCAGTGAGTAAAGTTGCAGCTTCAGGACCACGAACTTCTCCAACGATAATACGGTCAGGCCGCATACGAAGGCTGGATTTTAGACAATCGTTCATGTCAACCTCAGGTGTGCCATCTGGGCGCTCTCGACGAGTTTCCATACGAAGCCAGTGGTCGTGGTATACTTGTAATTCAGCAGTATCCTCTACGGTCAGCAATCGACGGTGCCATGGAATGTACATTCCAAGACAGTTGAGTGTGGTAGTCTTACCAGACCCGGTTCCTCCAGCGATAACGAAATTTGCTGGCCGGCTATCAAGCCCTTCAATCCAGACCCACATCATTGCAGCAAGTCTTGAGTTGACAGTACCGAACTTTACCAAGTCAATCATTGTGAGAGGGTCTTCTCGGAACTTACGGATGGTAAGGGTTGGACCATCGGGAGTTACTGGAGGAATTGTACCGTTCACACGGGAACCGTCAGGAAGACGACCATCAAAAATCGGAACGAGCCCTGGCCCATCACCGAGTGGCACATTGGTGAAAGCAGCAATGTTTTTGGCGATTTGAATGCCAGAATCATCATCAATCCAAATGTTGGTACGGCACATGCCGTGATCTCGATGAGCGATTTTAACGCACTGCGTACCGCCGTTGTACATCACTTCTTCAAGCGCATCGTCTTCGAGTAGGACTGCAAGGTCACCGTACGGATTTGGTTCAGCAGAGCCATCGACATGGTAAATTGGCGAAGGATGGTTATCCTCTGTGTAAATCGTAACTCTGCCGTATTGTGCTAGTACTTGTTCGCCCATATGCTCATCCTCCAATCATCATAACTGCGCTAAGATAGAGAATCATAGAAACTGCTACCCATCCCGGCATCCACCACAGTACGTCTTTGAAACGCCCCATCATTCGTCCGGAAACACCTACTGCGATAGCAGAAGCAGCGCCGAAGAAAGATGAGAAAGTGGCATTGAAGGAATCAATTTGGAAGCCTTTACTTGCCGGTGCAAAAAGACCGACAATTACCGCAATAAGCAGTGGTAAGCCAATGCTGATGAACAACACTATCAGAAGACCGCGGCCCGAAAGTTCCTGCTCACGTGTGTTCATCAAATCGTTCAAACGCTCATAATCCATTGCGAGGTCAGAAAGAATACCCTGCAATGGAGAATCTTGTTCAATTGCAGTCTCGATGAGAACCATAACTCTCTGGACTTGGGAAGAGCGGGTTTTAGCAGCAAAGGCCGAAAGAGCGGCGTCGAAAGACGATGAATGACTTTCCTCAAGAGTCTCTTTAAGCAACTTTCCTAAAACGCCAGGGAGGGTTTTCGATTGCTCCATCATTGCTTCTTGAATACCTCGTCCAGCACCAACGGAGTCCGAAAGTGATTCGAGGAGAGAGGGTAGTGCATTCTCTATAGAACGGCGGCGTCTTCGTTCAATCATTGGAGGAACACCGCCTGCTGCACAGGCAATTCCAACGACAATCAAAACAAGCAACAACACATTGTCGTTAAATGATTCGAGAAGACCGTAAATCATGAAATCACAACCCCGGGTCTTTTGTGTGAGCCTTGAGCCCAATCATGAACATGCCAAGAAGGGTCAGGAGAAGTCCTACATTGACGACCATGTTGATGGTCGAGGAAGGAGGAAGTTGCATGAAAGCACCAAGATCTCCTGACATTAACTGAGGAATGAGACCTGCAATGGCTAGAATAATGGGGCCAATCATTGCAATTGAGAGAAGTGTTTCTGGCACTGCACCAAGTTCTTCAATGTATTTTTTGACGGACTCTGTCCTTTCATTTTCCATACGTGTACCTTGCTTACGAAGGGTTTCGATGATGTCGGTATTTTGGGTGACGTTCGTATACATGGTATTGAGCAGACGAGTGTAACCATCGGAATCTGCTTTGTTCATCAGTGACTTGAGCTCTGGGCCAAGACCACGGCTGTTCCCTTTGCGCAGCCGAGCCATCATGGAAGAAAAGTCCTCAGATATGATCCCGTATCCGCCGCTACCAATCGTGTGAATAGCTGCTTCAAGACCAACTCCGGACGACATTAAGACATCCAAAGTACGAATGACATAGAGAACTTCTCTTTGCTCATCCAATTTACGCACGGTTTCACCTCAAACAATGTCTTCGAGTAGTTCAAAGGTGAACATTTTGTTCGAACTTTCGTATTCCATAGATGCAAAAATAACTTTGACATCTCGTTCTTCGAATGGGTCATGGATAAACGGTTGTCCCGAACGGAACATCGTGAGAATTCTCTTGTAGTCATCGATAGAGAGTTCACCTGTAACGGTGTATGCAGTAGATTCTGAACCCTCGTCGTGAAGATCGTCCCCTTCCTCGCCACGTATGATGGTCCGAGTGAGGCGGCGTGTAAGACGCACTTTCATATCGCAATTTGGAATTCGCACCCAATCTGCGCTTGTTGTTCCTGATGCTGGGCGAATAAAAAAATCCATACCTGCCATGTGCTGACCTCTAAACAACCCACATCATCGCAAGGTATTGAATGTTGGGGGGAATGAAGGTTAGCCGACAATTCTAAACCAACCAAATCGTGGTTCATGTAAGGTGCCTTCATTCGAAAGTTCATCGAGTTTTTCTTCAGCGAGTCCACGGTCAAATCCTCGAGCAACTGCATTGGTGAGAACGGTTTCAAAGTCAACACCATCACCTTGGTCAAGTTGCTCGATAATCGAGACAAGAGTGTCCTTGACTTCGTTGTCATTCGATTCTGCTCCAGCAGGCGCTGCATCTCCTGGAAGTTCAGTCTGCGATGGAGCAGCAACCGGTTGACTAGCAGCGTCCATGCGTCCTTCAGCAATATCCAATGCTTGCATAACGTTGAGCGTGTAAGTTTCAACATCGATATCCCCATAGTGGTTTCGAGAAACAAGGAGGCCATCGACCATGTGCCCAGGTATTCCAGCTGCAACCAATCCTTCACGGGTTGGTTCAGCAGCGAGTGAATCTGAGTAATTCTTCATTCGCTGAAGGGTATCTTCACACGCACGTGTGAGCCACAAAGCATAGCGCTGAGCGTCAATTTCACATGCTTCTTCAGGTCGAAGTGAAGTGTAAACTGCACCTTCGTCTGTCTGATACCAGCGAGATTTAGCAACCATCAGAAGAAGAACTGGTTCACCCACTTCGGTTTTCTCGACCAAACTCATCGTAAGTTCTCTCATCGATTCGCTTGCATAATCTCCAACCGAAAAATAATGAAGTCCGGAAGGGTCTCTCATTTGTCCTTGGTAGAGTGTCGAGCCGTTCGATGTTTCTCGAACTTCAAGACGCTCAAGTAGACCTGCAACAACAACTCTGTTGACTTTGGCACCAAGTTTGGTAATGACAAATGAAGGGTCATATTCACCTGAACCTTTCTCGTTAAGTGTTGCTTCACTGAATTCGGATGCGAGCATATGCCATGCTGATTGTCGTTTTGCACGTGTTCCAGATTGCATCATGCCACCTTCCATTGAGCACGGATTTCAGTCGCCCTTAATCCCGCATCTTCGTCGACCATTTCTGCGCCATCTGCCAACATCATAGCACCTTGTTCATCAACAATTGTTCGGCCGGATGCCTTGATTGTTCGACCAAGCATCTTACCGCGTAGCGATTGAACAAAAGCGACTTGTCCCAGATCATTCACAGTATCTTGGAGTTCAGATTCAGTCATGCCGAGGAGGCTAAGCGTCGCTTGTTTGTTGGTGAGTAAAGAGACACTGGAGCGCCCATCATCTATTGCTAAACGTAGCCGAATATCGGTGTTCCCGTCGTTTGGACCGTGTTCTGCGCAAGCACCATCACGCAATACCCTACGGCATTCTGTGCATCTCTGGATAAAACCGGAGTCTTCTCGCACACTAACGACGGTAGCGCTGGTGGAAACACCAACTCTGCTTGCTCCGGTTGAAAGTTCAAACAATTCAACTTCTGCAGTGTGTGTCGTCAAATCTAATTCGTTGTCCCATGGTGGTGCATCAAGAAATTCAACTTGGTCTGCATTATCGACGGTAATGTCCGGAATACCTTGCCATGCACGAACTCGAACGCCTTTCAAGCGAACAGTGATTGGTAACTTATCTTCTGTGATTGGTAATTCACTCCATGCACTCATTCTGCAGCGGCCAGTCGGGTCAGCAATTTGTCCAGACCAAAGGAATCGTTCTTCTCCATCTCGGGTGAATGAACGCTTGGTCCATTCAGTAATCTGAACGACTGCGTCAACATCTCGTGCTCCGTCCCGTAATTCGGAAAGCGTTAGCACGGTTTGCTGGGACAAGGTGTCTGCATCTGAGAAATTCTTGTCGTGATAAACCTCGATTTTCGTCGTACGTCCAAAGTTTAGTTCAGGTGTATCTCGGAAGGTTCGAACTTGAGCCCCCTCAATCTTGAGGAGCGTTCCTACTTCGTGTTCAAGCGGCTCCCATGAAAGGAAACCAATCGTTCCGGATTCATCAGCCAATCTTCCACGCACGATATCTATTGAACCGGAACCATCCTTGCGATGTATCTGGTCTGGCCGTGATGCGAGAATTCGGCCAACAATGCAGACGTAGCCATCGGAAGGCAAGGAGTCAATGTCTTGTGGTTCTCCTGGTGCAGTAATTGGACGGGTTCCTTCCCGAACGACTGCAATACGAGTTGATTGGTTGATATTGAGCGACATTTTTCCTTGGTATTCATTGACTGAGGCGCCTTCTATTCGTACGACTGAACCTGGCGTGATGTTTGAGTTTGGACCCCAGTCCTTGTATTCCCAACGGTTTTTTTGTCCGTTTTCTTCCCAAGGGTTGTCTTCAAGCAAACCAAATGCGATTTGCTTCTGTTCGCCACGGATGGTTTGGTCTCGGATGTTGTGTGAGATAATTTCAACTTCAATTTCGATGTCTTTGTCATCGCCTTTGAGTTCGCTTAGACTGCTCACCTTGCGGGTGTTACGCGGTGCTGCAGATGAACCACCTGAAGAGCCTGAAGAAGGTGTTGGGGTCTTGTCACCCTTGAATCGTCGTAGAATCGAACGCATGGCGTCTTGAGGTGGAATGAAGAATTCTGTTTCATACTTTTCAAATGCTGCAGCAACCTCTTCTGGGTCTGCATCGGGGCATTCAGAAAGTATTGACTTCACATGAGTTTCGTATTTCTCAGACATCGTCAAGACCTCTGCCTGATGTGTTCGTTCGATGCCTGTACGGAGAACAGGCTGCGGGCTTTCGTGCGTTTTGGTTGAGACTGTACACTCCCTTGACCTCCATGGAAAACTCAAGGAAAGACGACAGACCATAAAGAATGCCGTGAACATTTGTCCTTTCGGTCGGACATCGAATCAAGTCACTGAACAACTTAGGCGGGGTTAATTCGCAAACCTTGCATCAACAACACATCGGGCAGGTGCATTGCGCCGGATGAATAAGAGCCTTGTACCCGAACATCGTTGCCGAGATAGACTTCCGAAGAAAGCGCCTTTGCCAAATTGCCTGACAAGCCAGCCTGTTTGACCGGACCAAGTATTTCTCCACCTTCTACACGCAACAAGGTGCTGGTCGTCACCGAAAAATCACCACTTGTCGGGTTGGCTGTGTGTGCGCCCATTACGCTGTGAACGATGTATCCGTCCTCCATGCGTTCCAAGAGTGCGTCCTGAGCAGATGGTGTTCGAGTTGAAGTCATCAGTAAATCCGAGCAACCTGTGTAGGGTGGACTTTGATGGCCACCTCTGACGGCGCAACCGTTCGTTTGTGCATGATCAATACGACCTTCAGCAACTTGTTGAGCCGCATCACGCGTCGACCAAAGAGAACCAATTAATCGACCGTTTTCGACGAGAGTTTGACGGCGTGTAGGGACGCCTTCACCGTCACGGGCTGAGGCAGATTTACCGCCTTCCATACGACCATCATCAACGAGTGATAGGTCTTCAGCAAGAACCATTTCACCTTGCTTACCGGACCAGAACGATTCATCGCGTACCAAACGGTCGCCTCGTACTGCGGAAGGAACAACCATCGAGAACAGTGGAGAAAAACCCTCACTGGTCATCAAAACAGGAGTGTCATGAGCTTCAGTATTCACTTCAATAGGCCCACGTGTTTTCTGTGCCCAGTCTACAGCCACTGCGACGCAATCAGGAACCTGCTTCAGTTTCTTGCGGCCCGAATCACCTTCGTAGGAACTGGTAAGTTCGTCATCTGCATCGATGGAAACCTGAACGCCAATTCCATGAGATGTCGTCACACCGCTCGATTCGATACCCTCGCTGGTGAAAATTGCACCAGCGCTAGCACCAACGCCAAGACCGCCACCCGTAACGACTGCTCGCTTGTCGAGCGAAGCCACTTCACTTAGGATGGCATCCGCCTGTTCCAGTAAATCTTCGGGACCGATGTCGAGGATGTTGGTATCAAAGAGTCCGCCGACTTTTCTGGCCGACTGCTCACTTGGCAAGACAAAACCTTCGACGGAAGGAGATGCTTTGGCAATGTCCCTCGCTTGCTGGAGAGCGTAATCAGCAGAAGCAAGGTCAACGAGGTAAGCGTATCCAAATCGACCACCTTCAACCACTCGAACACCGTATCCGCCCTCGCCGCCACCAGCCGCAAGAGAAATTTTCCCTGCTTCAATATCGATGCTGTGGCCGTAGGACTGTGTAGCAACGACTTCCCACTGTTCTATGCCTTGCGATTTACAAAGAGCACCGATTTGACGGCATCCTTCGGCGATTCTGTCTACTGCGTCATCTGGAAGCATTCAGCCCACCAACGCTTGAGAAATACGCATAATCGGGCCACCGTCACCAACCGGAACAGTTTGCCCTTTACCACAGAAACCTGGAGCCGCAAGTTGAGCATCTCGTGTAAGGCCATCAACATCTTTCAGAATTTGAAGCGTTAAGCCACTCACGCTTACATCTTTGAGGGGGCGGGTGAGTTCACCGTTCTCGATTAGCCAAGCCTCTTGGGCAGCGAATTGGAATGAACCTCGACCTGTATCCACTTGACCTCCTCGTGAACCGCAAGCATAAACGCCGTATTCGATGTCTTCCATCAATTCGTCCATATCGTTGTGCGTTCCACCATGGATGAGTGTGTTCGACATGCGGACCAATGGATGGTGAAGGCCGTCTTGAGCCCTTGCCCCAGCATTTGGAGCGAGTCCAAAGTGGTGAGCAGTCTCTCGGTGATTTAGGTATTCAGTGAGAACTCCGTTCTTGATGAGACACTTCTCACGAGTGTTGAGGCCTTCATCGTCAATCGGATGCGCCCCATAACCACCTCGAATGGTCGGATCATCGACGACAGTAACGATGTCATTGCCAATGGTCTGGCCGAGTTTGCCATCAAGGCATGAATCACCAGCTGCTACAAGGTCAGCCTCACATGGATGCCCAAGGGCTTCATGGATGTAAACGCCGGTCAAATCACGGTCAGCAATAAGCGGCATCTTACCCGATGGAGCACGTTCTGCTTTCAGCAAGCGGAGGGTCGCAATCCGTGCAACCTCGCCAAGTTGGCCAAGGTCACAGGCTTCGATTACTTCCAACCCGCCTTCCCCGCCATGTCGTGTTCTATAGGATACAACTTCGCCTCCGTCACGACCAGTAACGCTTGCATTAATCAGCGAGCGTTGGAACGACCATGTTCGGTTCATCCCTTCACTGGTCATCAACTCAGTATGCAGATGTTCATCGCTCCAACCGCAGGTTACCGAGATGATACGATCATCGTCTGCAGCGCTGTCATGAAGAGTTCGTAGATGCTCTATCTTCGTTTGAAGATCAGTGTGACGAACGTCCTTCTTCGGTTTCCAATGTATTTCGTCTTCAAAGATAGGGACTTCGGCTAGCTGCACTGGCTTATCTTTCGACGAGCGGCGAGCTGCAACCGCTTTTGCCAGTCGAACAGTTGACTCTATTTGCGAAGGTAAAGAAACCAAATCTGTGGTCGAATGGACACCCCATGCCCCATCGGCGAGGATACGGAGGGTTACACCGACTTCTTGGCCAGGGATTGCACGCTCAAGTTTGGCATCTCGTAGTGCTACGCTGGAGTCTGTGATTGCCATTAATCGGACCTCAGCATAGGACGCTCCGAGGTCTTGAGCATGGTCGAGAGCCGACTGGATTTTCGATTGGTTCAGATATCGGCCAGTACTCGGCTTGTGCTCATCGTTGGGACTTGCGCTCATCACCATGATACATTGCAGTATGCGAGGGTGTTTGAAGTCTACTCCGTTTCGATTTGATTAGGATGTAAATTCGGCTGAAACGATATGCCCGATGAGAGACGAGTCCGTCAAAGCCTCGTGCTCAGATTCAAACTTCATTCCAAGTCGGGATGCACCCGCTTTCGAAAGCGAATATTCCATAGGTGCAGAATGAAAACCAAGATCCAAAAGGAGGGACTGAGCCTCCAATTCAGAAGTTGTAAAATCATGGTGAAGAGGAGTGCAATCCGAATGCTCCTCGTCGGTGCTGGTTGCTTTGGGGAGATGGAGAAGATATCCTGAAGTGTCCTTGTTTCGGACTCCAGCACGTTTGAATGCCTCAGAGACATGATGTGTTCCACTGAGGTAACGTAAGAACTCAGCATCCAGTGAACGGGCGAGTGCTGTAGAGCGTAACCATCTACGAGAAGCAC
>JAQXFL010000063.1 GCA_029250345.1 Candidatus Poseidoniaceae archaeon | reverse complement strand
GCTCGCTGCGCTGATGTGATTCAGACGAAAGGCGGTCGAACAACGACAGCTTTCACAGATTTTCTTGGGCTGGCTACAATCAAAACCTCATCGCCTTCGTTAACGGAGTGAAGGTATCCGATTCCGATTCCGATGTTGCCAAGACTTGGAGCAGGTGCACCTGATGAGAGTGTACCGAGTGGTACACCTTCAAGGGTAGTCACATCTTTTCCTGGACGAGGCAATGGACCCTTTTCGAGATAGCGAATACCCCACCATCGAGCATCACCGTCATCGTGACCGGTGACACGATGTTTTCCAACGAAATCATGCTCTAAATCTAAACCAAACGGTACATGAGTTTCCCATGAATCTCGAGTGAGGAACGAGGCATCTTCAACCTCGGACAGTGGAGGCCAACAGAAATCAACACCCGAAAGCAAGAACCCTTTCTCAAGTCGAAGTGTGTCCCGGGCACCCAAACCGACAGGTACTGAACCTGCTTCTATGAGGTGTCGCCATAGGAGCGGTGCTTGGTGGTTCGGAACAAATATTTCATAACCCGCTTCACCGGTATATCCAGTTCCCTGTATCCAACCTTCAACACCGAGCGGATTCTCTCCAATACGTTGCCATTTGAATCGACCAACATGATTGGAATCACCCAAGACCTGGCAGAGTTGCGCCTTGGCACTTGGGCCCTGGAGAGCCATAATGGACATCTCATCGGACAAGTCTTCCAATACAATCGAACCATCATCAGGCAAATGGGAAGTGAACCAATCCCACATGACGCCAATCATAGATGCGTTCGGCACACCGAGGAGTTCACTTTCAGAGACGACTGCAAAGATCATGTCATCGATGAGATGGCCATTTTTATCAAGAAAATGCGTGTATGCGCAACGAGGTGCTTGAATAGACGTCACTCGTTGAGTCGCCAATGACTCCAGCCACACTTTGACATTCTCGCCACTGAATCGAAACGAGCCCATGTGAGATACATCGAATAGACCTGCAGTTTCTCGAGTTGCGATGTGCTCTTCCTTGATACTCGTGTACCAAATTGGCAATTCAAATCCATGAAAGTCAACTAGATTTGCGTCAAGGGCAACGTGTTCGTCGAAAAGCGCAGTTCGAACCGGTGCTGTATCGCTCATGAATTACGCAAGGAAAGCCGCCCCTTAAACTCAAGCAAGGGTGGACATGGAATTCAAGTTCGACAATGAGCAAACTTTTCATTCATCGTGAGTGCCTCATGGTGAATCAGTAAGGGCAAGACATCCTGACCATCAGACCATTGGCCCATGTCGGTGAGAACAGGTGTGTTTAGAAGATGCTCGTATGCCCAGGACTCTGTGAACACATCGCCACGGCTTCGAGCAACAACCCAGTCTGCTTGCGCATCAATACGACGATAGATACCCCAATCAGCCAGTGTGTCGTGGACGGAATTGGTTGGGAGATAGTGTGTGCCAACCAAACGCGGATACCCGTACAAGTCACTCTGTAATTCAATGAACAATACGTGCTCTTGAGGAAGCATAGAGAAGACGGCTTGGTGGTGGACGCTGTAGCATGAGTCGACTGACATGTCGTCAATGCCCTGAGCGAAATGAATCATTGTTGAGTCAGGTAATCTTGACATGTTGGGTTGCAATTCTGGATGGCTTGGACGTGTCCACGGGGATTCGAAATCGAGGAAGAGCGTCTCATTCCCCCAATTGCGTTCGAGGGATTCATACAAACTCAAGAAAACATAAGCCCCTCCTAGACTGTGACCGCCAATCCACAGGTGTGATGGGTCGATGGAATGGTTGCCAAGAACTTGATCGACCGCTGCAGAGCGGTTCGCCCCAAGCGCAACTCGTTCAATTTCATCAAAGGCCGCAGTAAATGCAAGGGCACGGTAAGCGTGATGTGGCCAGTTCGATGCACCCTCGATGTCCGTTGCTTCGAAACCGTCAGGGATGACTGGACTGATGTCTGAAGGATACTGTATGAATGCTACAGCCATACCTTTGGCAGAGAGGTGAGCAATCCAATCTGTGTATTCTTCGTAGGTTGGGTAACCCCAGCCATGAGTCAGTATGGCGAGTGGCACTGAATCCAGAACGATATCTTCGGGGAGTGTAGGCAATGTCAGATAAATCGAGAAGTCGATGTCTGACTCGCTTGAGTCTTGGATTTGTGCGACCTCATCTGGCATAGTATAGGGGTGAATTGACATTGAAGTTTCAAACGGCCCTGGCTCAGCACCGTAACCAAGCGTTGGAGCGGCGGGAGGTGAGGGAGCCATACCAATCAATGCAGGTATACCGGGCATGACCAGCCACGCAGCAAAGAATACACCAGCTATGTGTAAGACATGTTTACTCAATCGGGCCTTCGATGAATCACGAGGAATGTGCGGGATGCCGCCAACCATAAGCAACAAGGCCAACAAAAGGAAACCATATGCAGTTGGCAAAAGGAGAAATGCTCCACGAAGATAAAACACATCGAGAGCAAAATACAGAACTATGAAGCCGGTGAGAAGACCAAGCAAGCACAAGCCGATTCCGTTCGCCCAACGAGGGTTTTCACGGCCTTTCACATGCCGTTGCAGGACAATGAAAGTGCCAAACATGAGCAGACTGCTGCCGAGTGTGAAGAGGAAGAGGTTTCCTCGCAGAAACATAGTCCATTGAAGCGTCCGATATGCGTAAGGCCAGATGGCATCACTGACATCCGACCCAGTGAGAGACAGCAAAATCGGCTCTGCGACCGATAAAAATAGCCCGCCAAAGAAAGCCGCAATAAAAAAGCCGACGCCACCGTAGAAGCGTTGCCATAAATTGGCTTGCGGAACCTCCTCCATGGCATTAGTCTCAGCACTTGGTTCAAAAAATGTCGTTTACAATTAGGCTGCCTTCAGTTCGGTAATCCCCGTACGACTTCTTCACTCAACAATGAGATTTCATCCACAAGACGTTCTAAAGATTCGCTGCTGATTTTCGGGTTTGCGATGACAGCGCGGAAAATGACATCATCACCAATGTTGGAACGGCTGACCATGAAGTTGCCGTTGTGCATCACCCGTTTACGAACCTCGGTATTGAGTTCATTGAGGTCACCGACGAATCCGTCTGGATTGAGGCGGAAACACACATTTGTCCACATCCGTGTCGACATCATTTCAAGATGGGGGTGGTCCAAAACCAGCGACTCGAGGTGGGATGCGAGTTCCATGTATCGTTCAACTTGGGCAGCCCAGCCGGCATCACCGCATTCTCTCCACGCCAACCACAGTTTGAGGGCATCGTTGCGACGACCGCATTGCAGAGAATACCTTCCAGCATCGATGTTACGAGATTCCTCATGGAACAGGTAATGAGCAACATTACCATGTGCGCACACACGTGCCAGCACTTCAGAATCCTTGACGAGGAATGCACTGCAAATGAGAGGTATCCCCATCATCTTGTGGGCATCCCAACATACGCTATCTGCAAATTCGACACCATCCATGAGAGTACTGTGCTCTGCTGAAAATTGTGAACAACCGCCCCATGCTGCATCGACGTGATGCCAAAGACCCTCCGAATGTGCAATGTCGCCAATTAGGCGGATAGGGTCGAAAGCGCCGCGAACGGTTGTCCCTGCAGTTGAAATCACGCAGAACGGAGTTTGTCCTTCACGACGGGTTCGATTGATCTCATCTTGGAGCGCCTCAGGTTGCATACAACCGTTGGAATCGCAAGCGACTTTGATGACGTTTTGATGTCCGATTCCGATTACATTTGCCGCCATGAGTACCGAATAATGCGCCTCGCTGGAAACATATGCCACAAGTGAGCGGCCGTCAATCCCGGTTTGAGTCGATGTTGGCACCATGACCTGCCGAGCACAAAGCATTCCGAGCATGTTTCCGTTTGAACCACCGGTCGTCAACGTACCAGCGCCATCAAGGAATCCAACCAGTTCACCCATGCGTTGAACAAGCGTCTGTTCGATAAGGGTTGCAAGTGGCGCAAGTTCGTAGGTATACATCGAAGTGTTGGTAAGCGTCGAAATAATCTCGCCAGCGAGAGCAGCGGTGTTAATTCCACCCCATAGCGGATTCATGAATTCAGGACGGTTTGTCTTGACGCACGACAAAAGGTACGCATCGATATCATCCAATACTGCGTCCATGCCGTTACCTTCGAGCGGTAATTTGAGGTCACTCGTCTTTGCAAGAGAGGTGTGGGGCACGGGATTTGACACTTTACCTGGCTCATCAGAAGCGTTGAGGTACTCGATGATTCGGTCGGCAATAGCCCCAATGAATGATTCCAACTCCATCTTTATCGTCACTACGAACAAGGGGGGGTTTTTAGTGTTCTTCAACAAAAGATATGAATTCGACAAAATACCAGTGGAAAGAGACTGAGAAAAAGGGCGATATGGGCTATGAATGAGAATATATGCATGATGTATAATGGCAATAGAGAGCCATAAATCGGATATTAACCTCATCTCGAACCGTATTTTCCGACTGGACTGCAACCGCCCTGAAAAGACACTCAAAACATCCAATTGGAAATGAAAAACGCAACGATAATTATGAAAATGCAGAAAATCGATTACCAATCATCAAAGTTTGGCATGCAATACGCATATTTGTTGAGCAACATTGAATAAGAGGTCTGAAGAGCAGACATCATGCTCGGGCAGGTAGGCGACAAATGGATTGGTAGATTGCAACAACATGTGGCAAAGGATCTTCGGACCAAGGGATGGTCTCAAACGGAAATCGCTGAAGTTCTTGGTTCGACTCAAAGCACAATATCTCGACAAATGCAGAAACCACCGATTCGACTCAATGCAAGTGCAGATGAAGCAACCATCGACGGATGGGGGAACGAATTATCGCAAGCATTGTCCACTTTAGGCCCTGGTTGCACGGTGCTTCGCCAACGGCTCATTGTTGAATTCCAACTCAACGGAAACAACACACTCCGCTACGACAAAACGCTGACTGGTTTGGATCTGGATGCAGGTCAAGAACAGAGAGCTTTGCTTCGACGGCTTGAGTGGGCTGCTGGAAGACTTGATGCACGTCGTATTGAACAAGCAATTCCCGCCGTTGGCCTCAATATCGCTTCTTGTAACATTGGAGCCACCTCAACCAGTGACGTCGCTGCATTCGCAGGACGCATTACCATTGTCGACGGCGCACTGCGCCATCATGAAACACCGAGTTTTGGTGCATCGAAACACCTCGCTAACTTGTTGCTTGAGATTCATCAAAGAGAACAAAGTAAGACATCTGTGTTAAACATCCGACCGCCGACACGAAACAACGGAGTCGATACGGAGAAGGTTCGCAAAGCATGTGAGCAACTTGGATACTCTTTCGCACTGGCGCCAAAAGCCAAAATCACAAACGGAACAAATCGATTTGATGTATTACTCGATGAGGGTGACTTTGGCTGGGAGCCAACGCTTTACATCGTAGCACACAACCCACTGGAATTGGTTGACAGAACTCACCAACTTACTGCATTACTCAAGGCGGCGTAAGCATGAAAGCAATTCTCTCAGTTCTCTGCATGTTGCTGTGTGTTTCACTCAGCGGTTGCCTCACGGCGGAACAACTTGCTGATATCAAAAGTGAAAATGCATGTGAATCAAGTGTCCAAATACGTGAATCAGATGGTACATTAAAAATCCTAACCTACGACATATTCCAAGGGTATTCAAATGAACTCATTGAACAATTCATCAATCAAACTGGTATTCAAGTCGAAATTATTCGAACCGACGATGCCGGTGGAATCCTAGACCAGATGATGCTGACACAAATGGCACCTCAGGCAGATCTCATGCTCGGATTGGACAATACCTATCTTCCTACAGCACTCGAGAATTGTCTGCTTATCGAACACAACACAACCTCAGAGAACCTAACTCAATCCTCGCAAGAATTCTATGACGGGCCGATGGCGTTACCATTTGATGAAGGAGATGTATGCCTCAATTATGACGAAGATGCTTTGGAGACATCAAACATAAGCGTCCCCACAAGCCTTTGGAATTTGACAGAACCGGAATGGAACGGGAAATTGGCATTCCCATCTCCAATTTCTTCTTCACCGGGTAGAGCGTTCTTGGTGGCCACTTACGATTACTTCTCTGTGGAAGCGAACGCAGAACGTGGCAACATGTCAGAGTGGTGGAAAGCCATCGCTGACAATGGAGCAATATTCACCTCTGGATGGACTGAATCCTATACGACCTACTACACAGGAGGTTACGGAGAATACACTGAAGGGTACATCGGTGGTGCTTTCATGACGGTCTCCTATTGTCATTCACCAGGTGTCGAAGCCTACTTTGCCGAAAATTATACGCATTCAACTTCTCTGACGCTACCAAAGTCATCGTTCCATCAAGTCGAATATGCAGGCGTCATCCATGGTGCTGCCGAGATTGATGCCGCACGACAGTTCATCGAATACCTCACTTCACCAGAGGTCAACGTCAACATGCCAGAATACAACTCCATGTATTCTGTAATAGCGGGCAGTGACCTGCCTGAAACCAACGGCTACCGTCACCATTCAGACAGGATAAACACTGACTCCTCAATCACCAACGACATCATTGAACAAAACATGGAGCGGTGGCTGGTTGATTGGCAAGCAGCCACACAGTAATCGAGGTTTTCGATGTGTCTTCAAAGACGATGGTGTTGCCAGGCGACAAAGGTCTGCGTTCAGTTGTAGTCGCCGTCTTTATTTTGGGGGCAACAATCCCTTTCATCTATGCCATTCTCCGATTGAATCAAGTCACGAGTTGGAACGCTTTGGACGCCATTCTCCGTTTTCATTCATCCAATGGCGCCACCGAAGCACTCCGGTTCACTCTCGTTGAGGCGCTTGCATCTGCCATACTCACCATCCTCATCGGATTACCAGTTGCGTGGTGTTTGAGCCGTTACCGATGGAGGAGAGTTCGAATCGTTCGCGCCTTTCTCGCCGTTCCGTTTGTTACACCTTCGATTGTAGCCGCAATGGGTTTCTTAAGTCTCATTCGAGACGGGGGGATGCTCTCCAAAATTGGAATAGATTTACGGCTTGAAACCGGAATTGTCGGGTCTTTTGCTGAACTTTCCGGATGGAACCACCCTGGCCATTTCTTTGCCCTAATTCTCGCACATGCATGGTTTAACCTGTCACTGATGATACGTTTTATCGAACCAACACTCTCCACTCTCGACCCAGCATGGGAAGAACAACTCTCTGTACTGCCTTCTGGAAAGAGCAAGATGAAACGTCTTCAAACACTATGGATACCGATTCTTGGCCCTGCAGTCTTGTGCGCTGGAGTTCTAAGTTTCCTTTTCTCTTTCACATCGTTCGCGCTGGTCAAATGGCTCACACCGAACAGCAATACACTCGAGTCACTCATGGCAGAAGCTGGTTCGTCGGCGGGAATTGCAGGATACCGTATCGACTCAAGTGAACTGGTATACTCTGTAGCACTGATGCAATTCTTCATCCTCCTGCTGACTCTGGCCATCACTGGTTCGTTACAAAAACGCTACACTCGCCGATTGTCGTTGCTCAGTGAACAAGGTGTACGCGAACACCACGGACACCCTACTTACAGAGCAAGGCTCATTCTAGGGTTAGGACTCGTGTTCACCGCACTGCCTTTTTTGTCGACGATTACATCTTCTTTTCAAATTCGAACAATCTCAGAAGGCGCTGTTCAAACGGAATGGTCGTTGCAAGGCTGGAAGAATGCATGGACAGGAGACCTTTCGACGATGGGAGTCAACGAGGCAATGCTGAATTCGGTGATCTACGCATTGGCTACACTCCTTATTGCGCTTCCACTCGGTTGGATATTGGCATCGACCATTCACAAACTGGACACCTTTGGTTGGAAGAAATCCTCACGCTCATTGGACCTTTTCTGTATGCTGCCACTTGCGATTTCCGCATTGATGGTTGGCTTAGGAGTTCTTCTTGGTGGTTTACGATGGTATCCTCAAATGTTCAATTGGTTCTTCCTCCCTGTATACCCTCATGTTCTTCTCACCGTCCCGTTCGTAGTCCGTGTCATGTTGCCCGCATACGCAACTCTTGACCCAAAATATGCCGAACAATGTCAACTTTTGAAGATGAATCCACTTCGAACTTGGTACCATGGGACACTCATGTTTCTTCGTGGCCCTGCAGTTGTTGCGGGTTCACTCACGCTTGCTTTCTCTCTTGGGGAGTTTGGTGCCTCGTGGCTACTCGTGCGTTCTGGCTCCTGGGACACACTTTCCATCGTCATTGACCAACTTATGGGACGGCCGATGTTCGACCCGATCATATACCCTACCGCAATGGCAGCTTCAACCATGCTGATGCTTCTGACCTTCGGATTGTTCTTCCTTGCAGAAAGATTTCGAGAATCAAGCGATAGGAGTGGATTTTGATGAAAAAGAAACATATTTTGAATGTCAAAGAACTTGGAAAAAGATTTGGTGATGTGAACGTATTCGAACGCCTTAGTTTTGATGTCCAAGACGGTGAAATCGTTGCTCTCCTCGGCCCCAGTGGCTGTGGAAAATCAACGCTGCTGCGTATGATTACCGGGCTTGAATCGGTCGAGGATGGGGAAATAATCCATCCCAATGAATCTCGACGTTCCATCGGTTATGTGTTTCAGAAGCCGGTTCTCTACCCCCATCTCAACGTAGAAGGAAATGTGGCTTTGGGTTTGGAAAGCAAAATGTCTCGAAAAGAACGTAAACAAATCATTCAAGATGAACTCCGGTTGGTTGGATTGGAAGGGTTTTCGTCACGTAAAATCGAAAATCTGTCAGGCGGTGAAGCACAAAGAGTTGCAGTCGTACGGGCACTTTTGAACCAACCAAACCTCTTACTTCTGGATGAACCCTTCTCAGCACTTGACTTAGCAAGCCGCAGAAAGATAGCTCAAGATACCAGAGAGATACTGCGTTCAAAAAACATCGCAGCAATTCACGTGACACACGATCCTGAAGAAGCGGAAACCATCGCAGACAGAATTCTGCTGTGGAGTGAAATTACACACTCAAACGAGTAAAGGGGATGTGGGAGCCCCGAGTACCCCATGGATAGCATAATAAGTGGGTCAGTGCCATTAACAATTGGTCAACATGGTAGGAACCCCGCTCGATGTGCTCCCGTATGTAAGGGGAATTCAAATGGTACTTTCAGGATACGAAGGTTACACAAAAGGAAAGCGTCGTGCAGCAGACCTTGCAATTCGCGAAGAGATTCAACGGTGTGGCACTCGTGCTCGAAACCATTTGCTCAATGTTCATGACAATGCGTTCCGTGAAAAGAAAATAGCCATTGCCAAGGCTGCTAAAGCGTGTTGCAACACGATTGACCAACTCATCGAAGATGTTGACAAATCCCCGACTGGAATGTCTCATGCTTTCTTTTCCGGACAAAGTTCTGCCTCCATTTCCGTTCTGAAGAAACTCATCAAACACGACCACGACGTCATTGAAATGATGACCAAGGGAGTCAACATCTCCAACAGTGTGGAACACGCCTTTTCTGCAGGTAAAGAAGAGGATGAGATCAAATCCCTCATTCGCCAATGCGAGCAAATGATGACAAGTTCGAGAGGCTACTTCAGCGCTCGTGCAACTGTCCTTGATGGACTGCGACAAAAGAAGAAGGTGTGAATATGACGAATTACAAGTGGCGAAGCAATCCAAACATAATAGCAAGGTTAGTTGATGGCAACGATATCAAAACTTGGAAAGCAAGGCAAGTGGTGTTGAAGCCAAACGAAGCTTGTGCATTCATCATCGATGGACGTATTGGAGATATCGTTTCTGAGAAAATTGTTCGAAACATCGGAGGAGGCCTTGGGCGGCATATTGCTGACTTGATGGGGGGTACCGCAACTGACCGACGAATGCTGTTTGCAATAACTGGCCCGGTGGACCTTGGAATACCTTTCAATGCAGCCATGAAAAACGGTTCTGCAGCAACTGGACTTATGCATTTGAAGGTGCAGCTCCGAAAAGAAGACATTCCTAAACTGTTGAATGTCTTTGCCAACAGCGCCCCACTTCTCGACCGAAACGCATTGGTGGGACTCATTGCCAATGAAATTGCGACACGGTGCATTGCGCCCGCAATGGCCAACTGCTCAAACGCAGAGGAACTCCGAAGCCCAGAGTTCCAAGAACACCTCGAGATGCATACCGAAGTTGAAATGCGACAAACGTTCTCTAACCTCGGATTCACATTCCTTCGAGCGTATATCTCGACGGACAGGACCGACCAAGAAAAGTTGCAGAAACTTCGGGCTGACCTCGACATTGCGACTCAAACTGAAGGCGCCAATGCGGATGCTTTGATGGAGCGAATTGCGATTCGCGAAGCAGCAACTCTTCGCAGAATTGAATGCGAAGTGAACGTTGAACGTGCCAAGAAGCACGGTGAAGTCACGATACAAGCAGAATCAGAATTGCTTGAATTACGAAAGCAAGAAGCGGTTTGGGAAGCAGAATTAGCCAGAGACCAAGGTAAAGCGGATTTACGTATGAAGGAATCATCCCACAAGACCGCTCAGGCAATGGAACTGTTTGAACAAGTTCAGGCCCGTAAGCGAGACCGAGTCCAGCAGAGTCAAGAACATCAAGATCAACGAATGGAAAAGCAAAATGAAATTCAGATGAAAATGATGGAAATGGCTGCTGCTCAAGGTGCCCTCACTCCTGAAGTGATGCAAGAATTCCTCCGTCAGCAAACCGCTCAGAAAGCAATCGATGGCAGCGAATCGAGTACAGAACCTACACCTCCTATGTCAACATCGTGCAACCAATGCAATGCCGCATTGATGCCTGACTGGAAAGCATGCCCCCACTGTGGTGCAGTACAAGAATAACGCTTCTACGCTTGAACATGAAATAGATTTATTTTCGGCTTGGTCCAGCAAAGCCCATGCGCCTGACATGGGGATCTCTACCGTGGAAGGTATGGAGACCACACTGGCAGAATCGCCATACCTTCGGAGGAAGGCGAATAACGTACGCCATTCTCATCGGTTTGACATTTTTTGCAGCGCTCCCTTATACCGCCATTAATCGGCTTGCAAACCATCGTGATTTGGTTGCTTTTGACCCTACAATTCAACTCGATATTGATTTGCCCTTTATTGCATGGATGATTCTACCTTACCTCACGTTGTATCTTTACTATCCGGCTGCGGCGTGGCTTGGTAGTGCAAATGAAACAATGTGGAAGCAAAACCTCGTTTTCCATCAAATGATGCTCATTACCTGTTGGTGGGTGAATCTTGTCTTCATCCTCTTGCCGGTAGAAATTGATTTGAGGCATCTCATCGTTGGAGTTGAAGGAACAAATTGGGAACCATGGTACGAATTTTTGCATGATGCTGATGAACCCTGGAATTCATGGCCATCTTTGCATATTGTTCAGAGCACGCAAGTTGTCCTCATTCTTCGTTACTGGTATCCAGCAACAACGACCAAACGCCAAACCCTTCATGCATTTTTGCTCATCATGTGGATTCTTTTGGTGGTATCAACTATGGTCATAAAACAGCACTACATTTGGGATGTGGCAACTGCGTTGGTGCTTACGGCACTCGGCTGGGTCTACTGGATGAAACCAAATCTTGAGTTGCTAAAAACTGAGGAAGGCGACAAACAGTTTGACGACCTCATGCTCTCAGATTAGCCGAATACTGTTGCAACAATGTCTGGACGATTCAGATAAATCGTTAACGTGATTCCAGCCATAATCATCATCCAAGAGCCTACAAGCTTGATCATACCCGTTGCACGCTTGAGGAAATTGATCATGACTTGACGGCCCATGCCGACCATGACGGTAACAAACACCATCAAAAGGAGTAAACCGAGCATGAGTCCTCCTATACCAACACCGGTAGCAGCGCCACCAAGAGTGCTCAGGTACAAAACGAATGGTAAGACTGCCGCTGCAGTACAATCAATGGATGCAGCAGCATAGCCGAAGCCGTACAAGTACATGTTTCGGCGGGGAGTAAACACGTCATCAGCTTCAGTGGTACTGTACCTGCGAACCAAGCGGTCGACAAAGCCAAGAAGATGCGATGTGATTCCGAGCAACATAATGACACCAAGAACAATCAAGAGTGCAGCCACAAACTTGGCAATCACACCAATGAGACCGGAGGTTGAGAAAGCCTCACCCATGGCAATCGCAACGATTCCAATGAGACCAAAGAAGGTCCACATCCCAAGACCAGATAGAAGACCAATAACCCATGAACTCGGCATGGATTTGGAAAGTTTACCCGATTCAATGAGTTCATCTTCACGAGCTCCAAGTGAGAGGTAGTACGAGATGAACCCCGGCAAGACAGGGAAAGCACACGGTGAGAAGTACACAAGGATTGAAAGAACCATTCCAAGGACGAAAACCGCAACATACGATGTGCTTGGTTCTTCCCAAGCGATTCGACTGGAAATGGTGTCTTCCACATCACCTTCAAGCGCCTCGTTCATCACACCGTCGAATTTCGCCCATTTATCGGCAGGCGTACCTGTGGCCTCTCGAGCAATGATGTAGCCCTCTTGATCGATAACCAACACGACGGGAATTTGGCCTGCGCCACCGGTGGTGAACAGTCGAACTGGGTCGGTGGTCGTACCATCCTCAAGAACAGCCGAATCAAGATTACCAAGTCCAGTAGGATAAGCGGGAACATGATAGGTTCCCGAACTTTCATTCAGATAGTCAAGGGATTCTTGATACCATGCGCCGTAACCAAAAATCTTCAAATCGGTCCCATTATTAGATGCGCTTGCTTGCCAAGCGTCCATCTTCATTTCGATGTGTTCTTGCACGGCGTGGCAATTGCTGCAATCGTGTGCCATGAAATCAAGAATAATAATTGAGCCACGGTAGTCTTCAAGGTTAATCCATCCGGTATCGTTTGATACATTCGATTCGATGCCCGTTCGGTTCAATGATTCAAAAATGATGTTCGGTATTGGAGCAGGTTCTGCATCAGAGGCAAAAATCTCATCCATACTGTCAAACATCGAAAGAGCAGCGAATGAGATGGTAACAAACATGAGGGCTGCGATAACAAATGCTTTCCAAGTCTCTGCTTGTTTGAAAACGCCTACATCGGCTTGTTTGAGGGTTGTCACAACGGCACCTGGGATGCCGAGAAAATACTCTTTCGCCACAGAGAGAGTGCCCATAAATCTCTATGGCACCAAATTGCTTATTCAAGGTAGCGGGGCCATGCCCATGGAGGAGTGAGAAGTGGGTTGCCAACCTCGATACGGAACTCATTGCATCACACGACATGCGAAGCAACACATCCGTACGGAAGGAAGAGTGGGCTCGGAGAGAATCGAACTCTCGATCTTCGCCATGTGAAGGCGACATCATAACCCCTAGACCACGAGCCCTAAGGTAGTCGGTCGTGAAGACTCGTTGCTATAAGTCTCCCGTTGACGGTTTCAGCGGTGGGAATTCAGATGAACCACACCAACTTCAAGGCGCTCGTGAGTTGGGTGTACTTCCACGAGATGAACAGGAACGGATACAGAATCTGCCAATTCCTCTGCCAATGTGAGTGGGAGTTCTATGCGTTGGTGTTGTGCATCATAGCGTATCCAACCCTCTGCAATTCCAAGTTCTTGACGCAATTCATCTATATCGTCTTGAGCATCCTCGAGCGACGTTGGAATCGCACCAAAAACGACGGTGTCATCATCACTCAGCACCTCATACGGGCGAAGGGTGGCTTGCCCTCTGCGCTTGAACCGTGCACGTAATTGGCCAGCATCTTTGTACCTTGCAGAACAAAACTTGAGATGAAAATCAAGTTCTTTGGACGCTTCTTTTAGACGCAGTGCAAGGTCGGCTGAACCCTCTGCGGCTGCAGTTATCCCTCCACTGAGGTTGAATCCACGAACATCCATGTTCTCTTGATTTCCGACCGTAATTTCCAATTCATTTAGATTGAGAAATTGGGCTGGAGAGGTATGAAGTGCTTCGAGAAGCGAAAACAGTTGCTCTTCTTTGTCAGGTTCGCAGGGCAATTCAATGCCGACATGAATCCCAGCATCAGCACATGCCTGCATCACTGGAAGGTATTTGGTAAGCGTCCCATCAAGAAGGTGGAAACGAATTTCATCCAAGCCAGCCTCTCCAAAATCTGCTGCTCTGTCGACTTGGAAAGGAATCGAAGTGTACAGATGGATATGATGCTCAGGGCCAAATGCAGATTTCAATTGACGCACTGCTTCCAAAGATTTCTCCATATCCAACATCGGGTCGCCACCGGTGATGCCAGTTCCAGTCGCCCTCATGGCATGGCCTTCTTCGATGACTTCATCCCAAGTTGAGCACCGGCGCTCATTTGCAA
Organism: Candidatus Poseidoniaceae archaeon; assembly: GCA_029250345.1. Taxonomy (GTDB): domain Archaea; phylum Thermoplasmatota; class Poseidoniia; order Poseidoniales; family Poseidoniaceae; genus MGIIa-L1. The sequence continues at coordinate 4,984 of JAQXFL010000063.1, read as the reverse complement.
ACATGTCCGGTGATTCTCTACGATTGTCTGAGAGGGGACAATAATCACAACCCCAGTGGCATTTTCCAGTGACGAACAAAACCAATTTGCTGCCTCGTTGGCATTGGACACAGCCTTCAGCCTCACCGTCTTCAGCGGGGAGGATTTCGGTAGCCATCGGCAAAGAGACGGTCATTGAACTCAAACCTCCGAGAACCCCGATGGTTTCAAACTCTCGCTTTGGAAAGGCTATTCCGCATTGCTTGCTCGATGAAGGAGCCACCGATGAAAGCGGTAATCACCGGTAAGCTCAGGATGAAACGTCAAAGCCAGCCGTGCACCGTCCAAAACGCCTACAGTTTCCTCACCGAGGGATACGATTGGTTCGCACTCAATGCTGGATTGTTCAAACCGTGGCGCTCGAATAAACACGCCATGAAACTGTTCGGAAGAAGATTCTGAGTCCGATGGCTTGACTGGAAGCGGCTGATGGTTGAATTGGTTACGCTCGTCAGCACTCGACTCTACATCCTTGCCAACTGGCACCTCCAAACTCACCCCCAACATGGCCTCAAAAGAATCACGTTGACGCCCCCAAGCGTTTCGTGAGATTCCCGTACGAATGAACGGTTCATAGGCAGAATCTGGTTGTGCAAGCAAAATAGCACCAGCGCATGTTCCGAGAACGGGGCGTGTTGGGTGCTCGCTCATCCAAGCATAAATTGCCCCAAGGAGAGATTCACTTTGACTTGCCTTCCTCATTGCAGTTGATTCACCACCGGGCAAAATCAAACAATCGAGTTCAGCGTTTACATGCTTACCCATTTTGAGGTGGATGACTTCAACATCAATTCCAAGTTGTAGAGATGCTGCCCTGATTGCTTCAGCATGCTCATACCGAGCGCCCTGAAGCATCGCTAGACCAACCCTCACCATGGCCTATGGTGGAAGCCCTTCCCTAAGAGTTCAACGACAACATACGGTCGAAAGAACAGCATGGAAGCAGATGTTGCACCCACCGAATTGAAAAGCCTCCAACCGTTGCGACAGACATGGACAACAACGATGATTGTTTCCTTGTCCCCGGACCAGTCCGGATGGGAGATGAATGTCTACAAGCACTTGCAACACCCGTAATGACAGCCCGAGGAACCGAATTTCGAGATGTCATGGCCCGTCTAAACTCAGGACTCCGGCACGCATTCAATCTCGCTCCATCCGAACCGGTGCGAGGTGTCCAATCATGGGCAGGAGACGACGACTACAAGGTCGTCGTAGTGTCAGGAAGCGGAACGGCCGCTATGGAAATGGTGATTGCAAACCGCTTCCGAAGTAATGACCTTGTTCTCGTACCCACCAATGGAAAGTTTGGTGAGCGAGTCGCTGAGATGTGCAAGCGGTTTTGTAATGTTAAACACCTCAAGTATGAATGGGGCCGAGCATTCGACCTGTACGAACTGGAGCAACAACTGGAACGGGGCTGCTATGAATCGTTGCTCATTTGTCACAACGAGACGAGCACTGGTATCACGCAAGACGCTGCAGCGATTGCAGAGATGTGCGCTCGGCACAACACTTCGTTTATTCTCGATGGAATAACCTCGGTCGGTGGAACGGCTGTTCACCCAGAGGAATGGAAGGCTGAAGCCGTCGTCACTGGGGCTCAAAAATGCACAGCAGGACCTTCTGGAATTGCAGCCATCGCCGTAAACTCTCACTTCATCGAACGGGTACATGCAATCCGTGAGCAGGGTGACTCAAATCCGAATTATTACTTCGACATGGTCTCAGCACTCAAAAAAGGTGACGATGACCAAACACCCTGGACTCCTGCAATCAACCTTGCAATGGGTTGGGGAGCCGCACTCGATGTACTCAAAGTCGAGACAAATGAAGGCCGTTGGAAACGATGTCAGACCATGGCAAATGGTGTGAGAAACTTGTTCACTGACCTTGGATTTGAATTGCTCGCAGACGCTGAACAACGCAGCGATACTGTGACTGCCATTTTGTACCCTGAAGGGATAAATGATGCTTGGAGAACACGTCTCAAAGACGATTTCAACACGCAAGTCATAGGTGGTCAAGACCACCTCAAGGGTAAAATGTTCCGTGTAGGGTCAATGGGAGAAACACCGGTAGCAGAGATGATTGAGGGTTGCAAACGGATGATTCAATGTTTTGCGACGTTCAATCTGGAACTGCCTCAACTCGATGTTGATTCGTATTTCGCTTGAGGAATGAGGATGACCGCATACATCGTACTCGGACGTTTCCAGCCCTTTCACATGGGCCATGCACACTTGGTGTCGAAAGCCCATGAGATGCTGTCAAGCAACGATGAATTGGTTGTAGCCATTGGATCAAAGCAAGCAGGATGGGAGCCGGATAATCCATGGACTTCTGAGGAACGGCATGCCATGATTCAAGCGTGGGCTGCTGCACAGGAAATCACATGCAACATCGTTGCCATTGACGACATTAATGACCCACCGAATTGGGTCGAGCATGCAAGTAAAACACATGGCGTTGGCATTTTAGTCACGACCGACGAAGCGACTGCAACTTTGTATAAAGACTCAAACTTCCAAGTTTTAGAAGTGGGGATGAATGAGCGTGAACGGCTGGAAGGGTGGCGCATACGCCAGACAGCGAAGATGCTTTCAACGGTTTACGATGATGATGCTGTTCGAGAAGTACTCAAGGCAAGCATCCCAAATGCCGTCATTGAATGGCTCATTGAAAACGATGGGTTGTTCCGTTTATCGACGTTTGAAACGGGCGTTCACGCTGGATGATTACTTTCGGAAGAGTTTTTTCTTGACTTCCTTCTTCATCTGCTCTTTCGCAGCAGCTTGGATTTTTTCCTGTGCCTTCGCCTTCAATCCGTCTGCAGCCTCGGAAATCTTCTCCTTTGCCTTGTCCTTAATCGGTCGAGTCACTTCGTCGATAACTTGTCTCTTTGCGCTTTCGGCAGCGGATTTTGCGGCACTCTTTGCGGCCTGCCCCGCTTTGCCTGCAACTTTGCCTGCGAGTTTCTTCATGGTTGGATGAAAACCCAACGAAACAAGAACCTTACGCCGTCATTCGTCAGAAGCCACGACGACTCGAGCGGCCGTCAGTACCCTTTGCTTGTACATGTAGCCTGCTTCCAAAACATCGACAACTTTGCCAGCGGGAAAGGCGTCTGATGCAGGAATTGTTGTGATGGCTTCCATCTTCGCCGGGTCGAAGGATTGCTCTTTTGCCTCAATGGCCACAACGCCGTCAGCAGCGAGTTCATGCCACATTTTGTTTCTCAACAACCGTAGACCCTGAGCAACTGCAGAGGTATCATCGTCGTCCAAATTGGCTAGAGCACGGTCGACATCTCCGAGAACGGTGAGCATTCTTCGTGCAAGACCCATACCGCTGTACTGAATGAGTTCAGCCTTTTCAGCCATCAGTCGCTTACGGACATTCTGAATTTCAGCATCCTTGTATGCGATTTCTTTTTCTGCCTTTTCAGCACGGAGATTGGCTTCTTCTAGTGGGTCAACGACCTCGACCTCAATCGAATCTGCCAAGTCAATTGTGTCCATCCCTTCTTCGAGAACCGGAACATTGTCATCAGCATCTAGCACAGAATCATCCGGCTCAACAGGAGGTGCATCTTCGCTCATTGTATCACGCGTCTTCGAAGTGGTCTTTGAACCCCACGACTAACCATGCAGGTAGTGTTTAAGATTCCAATCGCCATGACCCCAAAGTTCTGCTTTGAGGTGTTCACGCCCTAGAACGCCAACTAAATGTGAATTGGAACTGAGGACAGAGAGTGTGTGGACAAGCAACCGGGTAGCACGATCGTGAGCCTCATAGGTTGGAACAATTTTCGGATCTTCCTTTTCATCAAGGGTTTCTCCGAGCTCCTTCCGCCTTTCCATCCAATCCATGCATACAGATTCGGCGAACTCGTCCTCTGGAATTCCTGTGAGCCGTGAGCGCACATCGTCCCAAGTGGATTCAGAGTACAGGTCATCGCTGCTCTCAATGACGCGTTTGAGTGCGACATCAAGATAGAGAAAGGCTCTGCCTTCCCAAACTTCCCAAGCACCAGGGCTTGCCCAGTTCATGAGATGGAGAAGACCTTCACAACCGTCGTCCAATTCTTTGAGAACTTGCACGACAGGTTCATCGCTTTTCATCCCAGTACTGTCCATCCAGTCCAACAGTTCTGCTTCACAATCGATGTCAAACAGGCGTTTGAGTCGATGGTCCGATGTTGGCCGTTCGTCACGGAAAACACCGCGTTCCATACCTTCGTACAGTTCATTCCATGTTTTTTGCAGCAGCAGTTCCAGCGAGGTTTGGTCAACCAGCAACAGAACCAGCTCGATGCCCATGACGAATCCAATACGCCGTCTCGTTTGATGTCATCGGCGGGTGAGAGCAGAATTGAAACGCATTTATCCACCAAGGGCAGAGAAGAGCATTCAAGAAGAACGGTTGCTCCGATGAAAACGGAGGCTTTGTTATGGCGACAATCAAGGAGCAGATCGAATTGATCCGCATTGAGATTGATAAGACGCAAAAGAACAAGGCTACCAACGCTCACATCGGCAAACTGAAAGCCAAAATTGCGCAATTGAAAATCAAGGAAGAGAAGGCTCATGCGCACTCCAAAGCGAGCGGTGGCGGCAAGGGTTTCGAGGTCAAAAAGTCCGGTGATGCAACCGTTGCTCTTGTCGGCTTCCCGTCCGTTGGAAAATCAACGCTCATCTCAAAAGTCACCGATGCACACTCTGAAGCAGCTGGTTACGCCTTTACGACCCTCACATGTATCCCCGGTGTCATGGAACACCGAGGAGCGAAAATCCAGATTTTGGATTTACCCGGGCTCATCAAAGGTGCGGCGGAAGGTAAGGGTCGAGGCCGTGAAATTCTCATCGTTCATGTCAAGTGCGAAAAAGTGCTTCTGTGTCTCCTTCAACGCAGTCTTGGCCGAGGATAATTGCAATATCTTATT
>JAQXFL010000058.1 GCA_029250345.1 Candidatus Poseidoniaceae archaeon | reverse complement strand
CCCGAGTTCGGCAGATTTGATAAGATGTGAGTGTCAAGGACACCTATGACCGACGACATTCCTGCCGATTCCCCGGATGATTTGGGGTCTCAGCCGGTGCTAAATCAAAGTCATGCGGCCATTGAACATCGGCATGAACTGGCAGATCGACTGATTCGTCGCCTCGATGTCAAAGACAACAATGCTATCTTTGAAATGATCTCTGCCAAAGCCTATTTTGGGGGGATTTTGATTGCTATACTTGTTTTATTTTACTGGATATTCATCTCTTCAGCGGACGACAACGTCGATACGGGCGTTTCAATTCTTCGTTCCCTTAGTTTCCCAGATGTTGCTGTTGCCGTTTTGGTGTTGGGGCTCCTCTCTTCTTTGTTTAGATATTACAGTCGTGAACTGGGGCATTTAGTCCCGTCTCTCGTATCAGGCACGATGATTATTGTGTGTGGCTTTTACGCTGTTGAACCACTCGTGTATGGGTTTGTCACTGATGAACTTGAAGCACAGACAGCTCTTTGGCGCAGCGCTCGACTTGGAGTGCTTTGGGGTGGCGTGACGTATTGCGCTCACTATCTTGTTGATGCGTTCCTTCTTTACTGGCTCAAACAATTTTGTGCGAATCATGACATCGATATTTCTCCAGCAGAGGATTCAGATGTTCACGAACTCCAAGCCTCTGATTGAGTTTTAGACTGAACCTTTCTTGTAGGATTGTTCTGTCGAAGCATCATGACAGGTGAGCGTGTCGATGTTCTGCGCCTTGGCTACAGGCTTGGTAGAGACCCTCGAATTACAACGCATCTCGCCCTTGTCGGCCGTGCACTCGGTGCAGACCGCTTTCTTTTGGCCGGCGATGAAGATACAAAAATGTTTGAAAATTTAGACTCGGTTGCAAGTCGCTTTGGCGGAGGTATGGATTCAGAGCACATCCATTCACCGATGGGTTGGCTGCGCCGGTTTGTCGAAGAAGATGCAGGTGATGGTAGCCCGGGTGTCGCTGTACACCTAACGATGTATGGAGAGCCCTTCCGTGAAGCGATTCCACGTATTCGTCGTGACAGGCCGATGGTCATTGTTGTCGGAGGCGCTAAAGTTCCTGGTGATGTCTACAAGCATTGCCAATACAATGTGGCAGTTGGAAACCAACCTCACTCGGAAGTAGCGGCACTTGCACTGTTTCTTGACGCTTGGTACGGTGAAGCTGGGAGCAACCGCTCCTTCGATGATGCGCGGCTGATTATTCAACCTACGGCGAACGGAAAGAGAGTTCGAGATTTAGACCGCGAAGAAGAAGAGTAAGTTTTCACTTACTCGCCTTCAGTGTCGTTTTTAATACCCTTTTCCAACTCGGCGCATGTCTGTGTCAATTCATCCCTCTCCTATGCCAATTATTATGGGGGTTCGTTTTCGACAAAAACTGATGTCGGGAGGTGCTACACAAAGCGGCAGTTTCTGTCCGGGGCAGAATCAGCGTGGCGTGACCGATGCTCCTTCCTTTGCAGACGCTGCAGATGAGCTTTCTTTTGGCACTGATTTACCTCCTGCTGCAGAGGGGGCGGGTCTCTTGCTCACTGCTGACGGAGGTCGCTACCAAGGCACACTCTTCGGTGCTCAAGGTTATGGTGAGGGTGAACTCGTTTTTACAACCGGGATGATGGGGTATCAGGAATCACTTACCGACCCATCCTTTGCTGGCCAAGTCCTCACATTCACTTATCCATTGATTGGCAACTACGGTATTCATGCTGGAGCATCTGAGTCTTCTGGGGTTTGGCCCCGAGGTGTTGTTGTCCGGCATGCCATGCATCAACCGGACCACCGCCATTCTATTGCACCTATCGAGGATTTACTACGCCTCCATAATGTCCCAGGGATTCAAGGAATTGATACTCGAGCCATTACACGGCGCGTGCGTGAACTTGGAACCGTATTGTGCGTCTTTGGTCCAGAAGACGATGAAGACCTTCTGCGGACTCGGTTGCAAGAAATGACGTCCCCAGACTTGGAAGACCTCGTCGAACAAGTCTCTATCTCCACTCCTGTCGTTCTCAACCCCGGTGCGCTGGATTTGCTCGACCAACCTCTCCCTCGCCTTGGTGCTCTTGACTGTGGGATTAAATTCAACATTTTGCGTAACCTATGCAGGCATTTTGAGGTTGTTTGGTGCCCTCCGGAAACTTCGTTTGACATTCTTACGAACGAATATCAGATCGATGCGCTCTTCTGCTCGAATGGACCTGGTGACCCTGCTCATACTGGGAAGGCTACCATGGCCCGTAATACCCTCGCTCAAGCAGTTCAAGCGAGG
>JAQXFL010000056.1 GCA_029250345.1 Candidatus Poseidoniaceae archaeon | reverse complement strand
CTTGCTTCAATGGCAGCAATGATGGCACTTCCATGGGCTTTGCTTTCTGCTTCAGACACCAGCATATGGTACGCGGTGGCATGGGATGTTCTGTTGTCTCTTCACCTCATTTCATTGTTGATCCCGAAAAGGTATGCCGTTACTCGAACACATCTGTTTGCTGACGGCCAACGATACGATTGGAAACGGCTTCGACTCCAGCAACGTCAACCAGCGCGTCGCATCATGCTCTTGAGAAAAGGTTGGGGCGTATTCGGCCCACTGCCATTAGGCGGTTCACAAAACGACCTCTCAGTAGCCCGTTCTCGGATTGAACTTGCCCTTGATACAAAACACGATTGGCACACTTCGTCTCGTCCGCATTCCGAACAAGAATAGCGTTATTCTCAATAGGCGTCTTTCGTTAGCGGAAGCATGGAATGGACTCGCAGCGGTGAAGACTTGTTTGTGCGCATTGACCCGAATGAGGAAATACACGCATCCTTGCAATCTCTGGCCGATAAGGTAGGATTTGATGCGGCTGCAATAACCAGTGGCATTGGGCGTACCCGTGAGAACATATACGGCTACATGGACGAAGATGGTGTGTACCAGCGTCGCTCTTTGCCGTCAGCGTCAGAACTTGTCAGTCTGTCCGGTAATGTTGCCCGAACTCAAGAAGGCAAAGCCTTCACTCACATCCACTGCTGTTGGTCAGATGACGATAACAACGTACATGCAGGCCACATGTTCAACTCCACCGTTCATGTTGTTGCAGAAATACATCTCCGTATTCTTACGCATGCGATTATGACTCGTTGCCCTCTGGCAGATGTAGAGTTGCTTGGACTCCAATTTTCGTGACGTTCATATCCTGTGGCATGGGTGATGTATCATGGGCGGTCCGGAGCGTATTCAGCAACTGGCCGAGGCCGTTCGTTATCACCGTGAGTTGTACTACAATCAGTCGTCTCCGGAGGTTACTGATGCTGAATTCGATGCATTATGGGATGAGCTAAAAACCCTCGACCCAGAGAACGCCGTCCTCCATCAAGTCGGGCCCGAACCTCTCCCCGGTACGGTGAAAGTCGAACATCGTTTTCCGATGCGCTCGCTTGACAAAGGAACTACGGATGAAGACATTATCCACTTCATCTCGCAATCAACTTCCGGCGGAAAACAGTACCTTGCACAACCGAAACTGGATGGGTCCGCACTTTCCCTGGAGTATGTAGCCGGAAACCTCCACCGTGCTGCCACCCGTGGGAGCGGTGAAAGAGGCGAGGATGTAACCTTGAATGCCAAGCAAGTGGCAAATATTCCAACCCGACTCAACATCCCGGTTGACTGCCATGTTCGTGGAGAAGTTGTCATGCCTCTGAAAACATTTGAGGAAAAATACCGTGATGTTTCTCCGAATCCTCGCAATCTCTGCTCTGGAGCACTCCGTCAGAAGCATGGAGATGGCAAAGCGGATGCTTCCGATTTGGTGTTTTGCGCATACGATGTGAAATTTGTTAACGATTCACCCGACATCCAGTACGACAGTCAATTGCTTGAAATGCTGAAAAATGAAATCGGCATTGAGCCAGCCCCGTGGCATGTATTCGATGCCGAAAACTTGCAAGAGGAGATGATTGATTACACCAAGAAGTGGAGCGAAAAACGCAGTTCTTACACGTTTGAAATTGATGGAATCGTGTTCAAATTAGATGATTTGCAGCAACGCGAAAGACTCGGTTCAACAGCGCATCACCCGCGCTGGGCACTTGCTTGGAAATTCCCACCTGAAGAGGCGACATCTGTCCTTTTGGATGTAGATTGGCAAACGGGTCGAACCGGTGCAGTGACACCTGTCGCACGCATTGCACCCCAAACAGTAGGGGGGGTGACGGTCGAAAATACGACATTGCACAACGTCGGAGAGGTTGAGCGTTTGAACCTCAATCTTGGCGATAAAGTTCTCATCGTTCGTCGCGGAGATGTCATACCAAAGATCGAATCTGGACTCGGCCCAGCCAGTCAAAGCGACCTTGAGGGTAGATTTCACGCGGACGGAACTGCTTTTGAAGGCACACTCCCGTCTGAGAAAACCATACACATTCCCTCGCAATGTCCTGCTTGCAATGGAGATTTAGAAGTAGAAGGGGCGTTTATCCGCTGCAGCGATTTAATGTGCGATGCTCGGACCAGTCGTACGATTCTGTATTGGTGCAGATCTCTTGAGATGGATGGAATCGGTGAGAAACTGGTTGAGCAACTCCTTGATGCAGAACTTATTTCAGGAATCCCCGATTTATTCAGGCTTCAACAGTCTGATTTACAGAGCATTGAGAGGATGGGTGAGAAATCATCTCTCAACGTGTTGAATGAATTGAACAAAGTCAAAACACTCCCACTTGCGAAGTTTTTGCATGCACTGGGCCTACCTGGTATTGGTCCTGAGTTGGCAACCTCGGTTGCTCAACATGTCGAGAGTTTCCAATCACTCATGCAATGGGTGGAAGATGCCTTTGCATCAATTTCGGATGCTAATTTTGGCCCACTTACCGACGAAAATGGAAAGCAGTACACTGAAAATCAGGCTATACGTTCGCTTTGTACTGTTGATGGCATAGGCGAAAAAGTGGCTTTACAGGTTCGTGACGGACTTTCCAAGCGCAAAGAAATGCTTCTCGACCTTTCGAACTTGCTCTCTCTATCAGACCAGCCGAAAGCAGCCTCGGGGGGCCCTCTTGACGGAATGACGTTCTGCCTCACCGGTACTCTTCAACGTCCACGCAAAGAGGTTCAACTCACGATTAAAGCGGCCGGGGGCAAGGTTGTCGGAAGTGTCTCTTCACAACTCAGTGTTTTGGTTGCTGGCGAAAAAGCAGGCTCGAAACGAACGAAAGCGGAATCCTTAGGTGTTCAAATCTGGAATGAGCAGCAACTCGAAGCAGCTTTGGCATCTCGCGGTGAACCTTCAGCACAAGAATCAACAATCTCATCGGAGAAGGCGGACAAAGAATCTTCGAAAACCAAGCAGCCGTCACTGTTTGACTACCGCTGAAACAACACCTGTATAATCAATACACCAACTCATTGATAACCGCAGAACGATTGGAATTGTCATGAATCGTAAGTTACTCGTGGCCGCTATGGTGCTTTTGGTCTTGTTAGGATCAACCCCGCTCACGCAGGGCAATTCGAACGGTAAGCACAACTTCAGTACGGGTTGTTCTTGCCACACACAATCCGGTTCAACTGCAGCAACCGTTTCACTGACCGGCCATCCGGCACAATACACGGCCGGCTCGACCTACACGCTCAGTATTTCAGTGAGTAACGGAGTTTCTGGTAGCGCCGGAGGTTTCAATTTGGAGGTTGACAAAGGTACGTTATCTGCGGGAATTGGCTTTGCCGTTAATGTTAATCAGGCGCAGAACAGTGCTACACATTCGATTACGGGAAGCAGCCAACGCTCTTGGAGCATAGATTGGATTGCACCATCTTCTGGCTCTGGCGTAACCGCTCTTACAGTTGCAGGGCTAACAGCGGATTCGAGCAACAACAACAACGGAGACCGATGGGATACTCTTTCGTTTCAAATTCCTGAAGCCGGAGCTGCTCCAAACTCCCCTCCGAGCGTTTCCAACCTCATGCTTGGCCCGAGTGGAGCAACCACAACTGACACACTGGCCCTCACCTACTCGTATTCAGACCCGGAGAATGATCCAGAATCGGGTACAGTCATTCAGTGGTTCAAAGATGGAGTTGAGCAGACTTCACTGTCAGGCTTGACCGTTTCATCCTCTGAGACTGCCAAAGGGCAAGAGTGGAGTGCGAGCGTTCTGCCTTCTGATGGTTCAGACGCGGGTGAACCGGTTGTCAGCAACGTGCTCACCATTGCCAATTCAGCCCCGACCACATCCGTTCCAACACTCTCACCAAACCAACCTACTGAAGACGATGCTATTTCCTTTACAAGTACCACCTCCGATGCTGATGCCGATGCCGTTGGTTACGACGTCCGTTGGTTTTTGGATGGTGTACTGATTCCAGAATTGAACGATGTCGAAACATTGCCAGCATACGCTACTCGTGACGGTGATTCATGGGTTGTTGAAGTCCGAGCGAACGACAGTGAAGATGTCTCTCAATGGGTTTCTTCACAGTCCGTCACCATTGGCAGTGGCCAGGTCAACACACCTCCGGCTGCAAACACGGTACAATTGAGCCCAGGCCCTCATTTCACATCCGATGATTTCACCGTGTCATACACATATGCCGATGCAGATGGTGACGCCGAGGTCGACGTAGAAATCCAATGGTTCCTCAACAATGCTGCATTTGCTTTCGCTGAGAACAGTTTGCTCATCCCTTCATCGTTTACTGAAAAAGGCCAGATATGGTTCGCTAAAGTTCGCGTCAACGATGGTACAGAATGGTCTACTTGGGCCTCCAGCAATCAGATTTCGGTTCAGAATACCCCGCCGGCCACTGAATCCGTATCTCTTTCGCATACAGAAGCATACACGACTGACGAAGTATCAGTTCAGTTCACGATGTCCGATATTGATGGCGATACACAATCAAATTCGGAAATTACATGGTGGCGCGATGGAACCATGAAATCGTCATTGACTGGACTTACGACGCTCCCCGCTTCATCGACTTTGAAAGGCGAAGTTTGGACTGTGCAGGTGAAGGCAGGCGATGGAGCCGCTCTCAGCAGCATCTCACTTACGGCCGATGTAACCATTCTCAACAGTGCACCGACTGCATCGGTCACACTTACGGAAAACGTGACTTCACTGGGGCCGCTCAACGCCGTAATCACTTCCGGTGATGCAGACGATGAAGAAGTTCAAACGAGCATACAATGGTACAGAAACGGTTTCCTTGATGGCACACTGGTGAACTCAACGAGCGTTCCAGCCTCTTATCTTGGCCCTGGACAAACTTGGTCAATTCATGTTACGCCTACCGATGAAAGCCTTCTCGCTGGTGCAACTGTCGTTTCTTCGACAACCGTCCTCAACACTGAGCCGATAGCAGAAATAACTGTGAAGACCGATCCAGTTTGGCTTGGTGAACGAGTCGACTTGAGCGCGAGTCTTTCAACGGATACCGATGGTCAAATCGTGTCCGCTTTGTGGTCGTGGACGGATACGGACAGCATGACAGGTTCTGCTACTGGAACTGAGATTTCCATATTCCCAACTGCGAATACGGTTGTAACGCTCGTGGTCGTTGACGACATGGGCGGTGAAGATTCTTCGAATATTCAGTTGCTTGTTGTTCAAGGCCCTACCATCTCAGAATTTACTTCTACTTCAAACGGCAGAAACGTCGATTTGCAATGGTCATGGGATGGGCCAGAGGCGAACTTTTCGATTCTTCGAAACGGCGTTTCAATCGGAACAACCGATGAATTTTCGTTTACGGACCAGCCGTTCTTCGCTGGAGAAAACACCTACGCCGTCCAGCCCATTATCGGAGATGAGTTGCTCATAGCTGGGACTTCGGCTCCACAAACAGTTTTCGTCGAAATATCAGCACAATCTGCGCCGGGGCCATCAACAACAGGCGGCCTCATCACTGGAATCATGTTGTTGATGTTTGGACTCGGCATTGGCGTTTTTACTTTCTTGAGGAGAGATTAATTTGAACCTTAATCGACGAATCTGCACCGTTTTGTTTCTTTCACTTCTTCTTATCAGTTCCACTTATGGCGCTGCAGAACCAGGCGGTAATGGCGATGCGATGCGGGATATGCAATGTGGAGGGGCATGCCACGGCGATGCAGCTCTGAACGAAACATCCTTGGCAACACTCACTCTTTCGTCTTCATCCACTGTTTATGCTGGGATTCCAACCACCGTTACCCTCACTGCAACTAATTTGTCCTTGAGTTCAACAGGTGTTGTAGGGTTCTTCCTTTTGACAGATACAACCGGCCATTCAGACACCCCCCAAGACGCTGGTTGGGAGGTTCTTTCCGATTCCAACGGCGGGGCTGCAAATTACGTTGAGCAAACCCTCTCGAGCGGCCAAAGCGAAACAAGCGTTTCATGGGTCGTTCGTAGTTTGGAAACTGGCACGACACCTTTCTTTGCTGCCATTCACCATGGCGGCTCTTCTTCTCCGTTTTTTGGAGTTACACCAAGCGGACATTCTGTTGAGGTGAGTGAAGTACCAGAGAATCTGCCTCGACTTTCCCCTGATTTCATACCGCAATCGGAACGTATACTCGATGTGCCCACGGAATTGGTACTGCAAACCGAGTTCGCTGAATCTGTACAGGTACAATGGAAAGTTGAAGGCGGTGCAGTAATGAACGCACAAGTGAATTCATCGGGCGAAAATATGTGGAGTGCAACTCTTCCTGCAGCCCTGCAACCCACATCGCTCCAATGGCGCGCAATTCTCCAAGGTGATGGCCCGGAGCAAACGACGCCATGGTTCACCTTGACCGCTGAAGAAGCGGGCTGGGAGGTCGAGGAATTTGCAGTTTACCTTCAGGCGTTCGCTCTTCTGTTTTTGATTGCAGGTGCAGTCATTGCACTCCAGTCTCGTTTATCGCCACTTCCTGAATCGAGTAAGTACGATCAAACCGATTTGCTGCCGCAGCATATGGATGATTCGACAGCAGAATCGGCTACTGATAGCCTTTCTGAGGAATCCGATGTTGCCCCTCTGCCTGCCGGTGGATTGCCAAATGGATGGAATGAAGACCAGTGGAGATGGTACGGCCATGACTATTTGGCCGGGAAGTATGGGGGTGGACAGGAATGATTTCCCCACAGACATTCCATGTCGTTTCAACGGAATTGGTCGTAGGTGCATTTTCTGTATCAGGACTAAGTTTCTTGTTTTGCCTTCTTCTTCATCTCGATGTTCTCAAGAAGACGGACTGGAAACCGTTGTTTGACAACGTCGCTCACTTCACACTCGTCTTTGGCCTTGCAGCAACCCCTTTTGCGGTACTGAGCGGTCTGTCTTCGGCACCGGGCGATGGCCTCAGCAGTCCAATTTTGGTCAACAAAATGTTCCTTTCCATGACTGGAATGGGTTTTGCGATTGGCGTATTCGCTAGCCGTTGGCGATTAGGGCAGAACGTTTGGGCAACAAGTAAGACGACGGCGCTGCACAGCATTGCTGGTTTGGCAGCTTGCGGCTCAATGCTGTTGACCGCATCTGCAGGTGGAACGTTCTTGCGCAACGAATCGTTGCTTGATGTTCTGAGTTTGCCGTACGATGCAGTCTTGCTTTTCCCGACAGCCATCAGCGGTATCAGCCTCGTCCTTGGACTTGGATTATTGGTGTTGGGATGGTTGCGAATGAATGCAGTATCATCCGTACATTGAGTTGCTGGTTGAAACTTCTGTTTTCGTATCAGCGCCTTCCATCATGGCTTTGATTTGACTTTCAAGGAATTCAGCCTCTTCGAGCAGCGGTTGGTGCGGCAAGTCAATGGTCGGAAGGACCTTGTTGAGTGTTTCAATGAGGGTTGCAGCAGCACGTGCGTCAGGCCAACGAGGGTCGGCTTCAACCATAATCGACATCAGATCCAGTCCACGGCGACGTGCTTCACTGAGAATCGCAGCGTTGATGCCTTTGATGACACCTTGGTTGAGGAGTGTGATGTCCATTGATTTCAGCATGTCTCGAACCTTTTGATTTGCACCAATTCCGACGACATCGATACCTTCAGTGTCTTCGTATTCGATGGTCGGTTCAGCACCGTTGAGGTTGCCTTTCATTCCTTCTTTCGCGAATGCATCAATGACCACTGCGTGGACAATTTTGTTTTCTCGGGACCATTCAAACATGGCCCATACGATGTCGTTGACGAGAGGTTCAGGGATGACCAATTCACTCATCAAGAGAATCACTTGGTCGCATCCTTCAATTGTGCATTGTGGCTTTCCAGCGTATGCTCGGATGACTGGCAAAGGTTCGCCTTCTTGGATGAGTGTGATGACCGGCAATCGTGGGTCGACAACAGCACCGACGAACTCGAGGTCAAGGTGATCGATGAGAAAGTGAGCGACGACACTCGATACCATTCCAATACTTGGGAAACAGGCAACAACCATTGCATTCTCAGTTTCGATTTTTGTATTCAAGCGCACACTTGGGCGTTCCATGTTTCGTTGCTGTCGCTCTTAGGTTTCAACACTTTGCATGAAATGATACCTGCGGTGGTTTCATGTTGATTGAACTCAACCGAGCGCTATGACCGAGCAACAGGCTTCTGAGCCCCGCCCACACATGCTTTCGCCATCTGCATGGAACAGGTACGAAACTTGTCCACGTATGTACTGGTTGAGCCGCCAGGGTTTGCCGCGTAAAGCAGGAATGGCAGCCTCGCTCGGAACAGCAGTACACGCCTCGGTGGAAGATTTACTGCTTCATGATATATCTCATATCAAAGACGCTGAAAGTGGCTGGATGCCCGAATTCGCAGAAGGCGTACTCAAAACGCGCTGGGAAGAAGAAAAGGCCATTTTCCATGCGACTCCTCGACGACCTCAATGGAAAGAAGACAAGTGGAAGGAGGCTGTCCGAAACCAACGCGGTGCAGTAATGATGTTGCTCGACCATGTTGGCGTGCGTAGCCTTGAGCAGGAACGAATTACTGGCGCTCTATGGCGACGTATCCAAAAATTAGCCATTGCCGTGGAAGGGGAACTGAAAACTTCTGATGGCCGCCTCATGGGCCGTCTCGATTTGCTGATGGGCGACATCAATGACGAAGGAGAACTGGTTGGATGGCTGGTTGCTGATTTGAAAACAGGCCGCACCCCTGAAACCGAACTCAAAACCGATGTGAACCGTCAACTGCGAATGTATCGAGATATCCTGCTTGCCAACAATCCGAGTGCTCCAAATGTCAGAACCGAAGGATGGTACACTCAGAATGCATCAAAGTGGGCTGCACACGGCGATAACGTGCTTGAGCAAGCCTATGCCGCATGGCAAGCAACAGTACCTACTCCGCTCCCAATGGAACCGACCATTGGCGACTCTTCATGCGGAGGATTCTGTGATTGGAAGGCGTGGTGTCCGCACTGGTGGAATTGGAGAAACGATAACGGTACGCTTCACAAGAGCGATTTTTCTGATGCAGTCGTCCTTCTGCAAGAATACGATTCAGCAACGGGCTCAGCAGTTTTGGAATTGTGCGAGCCTGCAGACGCCAACGGACGAGCCATGCCTACAGGGGTGCGCCAATCCGCTCGATTCGATAATCGTGGCAAGGAGGCTCTGGATGAAGTCTTGGCAACCGGCCATCAAGGTGCATTGTTCTTGGGCTCGATAATGACGCAAGCTCGAGCATGGAGAATTGGCCACTGGTGCGATGTCTTACCATGGAGTCCAATGCCGGATGGTGTTGAATTCCACAGGCAGTGATGTAAGTGATTACACGAGGTAGAAATTGCATCGTATCTCCATAATGCATCTACTTCTTGTTGCGGTTTATGCCATTCAATCCTCCAGAAACGCCCCTCACCCGCGGATTCATAAAGTGCCGATTCAAGCACTCTTCAATGGTGACCGTTGCAGAAGTAGAAGAGGCTCAACGAGCATGGGGCGACGGAATCGTTGCTATTTCTGCGGCACATCGTTCTGGTGAGGACTACGTCGGGCGGGCCGAAAACCACATCGAGACATTGTACGCATACCAGATGAGTCCTGTTCTGTTCAAACCGACCATGGCAGCAGAACAACAGTTCCGTCCTACTTTCGAGGAAGCATTGTCGTATTTCACGGCCTCAAATGGAGTGTGCCCTGAAGACAACGGGTTCGCCATCAACGGTTGGACCAATGTCCGTTTTGAGAATCAAAATATGATCCTTAACGAATCAACCGCTTTGGTGATGGGGAACTATTTCTTCTCGTCAACTGAAGGGGATGAGGTCAAGGCGGAATTTACCTTTGGATATATGAGGGATTTCAACGGGGTGCTACGAATCAATGTGCACCATTCTTCCCTGCCCGTGAGTATCAACTAGGGGTTGAGTTTTCTCGTTATATTTTCATCACAGATGAAGCGAAAAAACAGTTCGATGGCAACTTACTGTTAATTGATTAAGAGGATGCATAGGCTTGCTAAAGGCCATATTGATGGGTAGCCATGTACAGGACGGACTGAAAGCCCTTGTCAACAGAC
>JAQXFL010000050.1 GCA_029250345.1 Candidatus Poseidoniaceae archaeon | reverse complement strand
CGGCCCAATTTGGCGCACTTTGAAGCGCGTTGAAGACCCAACACTCGCCATGATGACCGGATATATCTCGGGCATATTGGTGGCAGTCGTGTTCTATGTGGCTGCACTTTGGACATATGAGGCAAGTATCTGGGGTGCTGAATGGCCGGGCGTCGTGTGGACAATGGGTAACAACGGCCGTTACATTACGATGCTGTTTGTACCGTTTGTGATGATGATGCACTTCGTGCGCAAGCACGAAGACGTGCCAATACTCGATGCCCCGCAATCGAAAACGAAAGCCGTTTTCGTAACGGTACTTCTGCTGATTCCGCTCTCATTGATGGCATCCCTTCACGGACAAACCATGTGGACGGATGATGCAGCAGCCGCAATGGAACTGGAAGAAGATGAACACTTCCTGTTCGTATCAGAAGATACTCTTGGTATGCACTGGCTGTACACATTCTATGCTCCGCTTGATGCGGAGGAAAACAACATCACCGGTCATTGGAGATCGACGAACACTGCGTGGGAGAAGGATTTGAATTCAACCTTATCGAATGTGGATACAGTTGTTCTATCGCCAGAAATAACGTTTACACCGAATGGGTGGGATGTTAAAACCAGCGGAGAAAGTGATTTCCTCAACGGCAAGGGCGAATGGCGCGTGTTAACGCGCTCCTAACCTCAAGCGTTCTTGTCTGCTTGAACTTGGGTGCGCACTGCTTGAGCAGCGGACTTTGCTTCTTGCATAGCCTTGCGCACACGGGTACCAGCAGCAGCGTTACCCTTGTCGTGCTTGACAGCATCAGCAAGAGCGGCAGTTAAATCATCAATCATCGTTTGAACCATAGCCTCGACGGACATATTCTGCCCGCAGTGAAATCGGCTTTTATTGATTGCTCCGGAAAAGTATGAAATGAGCCAACAAAAAACGATGTATAGAGCGCCGTTCAGTAAAATCAAAGCCAAATGAGCGGCGGACGAGAGAGTCCGGCGTCAATATTTCAAGCGAGGGTTGAAAACCCCACGGTTGGAGGCAAGCACAAGGAGGAGAGACATGCGCTTCGGTGTTCGAGGAACTTTACCTGACCCAGATCCTGTTGCAACGCAGGAGTGGGTTGATTCAATTCTTGCAGTTCGTGACCAACTCGGTGACGAGGAAGCTCGCCGAATTCTACTCTCGACCGTCGATGCTGCACGGCACGCTGGTGTCGGAATCGACGTTGTCAACACTCCTTACCTCAATTCGATTCACCCCGATGCTCAAGGCGCCTATCCCGGAAACCTCGAACTGGAACAACGTCTGCACGGCATTATCCGCTGGAACGCAATGATGGTCGTCACTCGAGGCAACAAATACTTCGAAGGTATCGGCGGACACATCTCCACATATGCTTCAGCGTCACACGCTTGGGAAATCGGTTTCAACCACTTTTTCCGTGGAAAGGATGGAGCAGGACAAGGCGACCATCTGTACTGGCAAGGGCATGCTTCTCCAGGAATCTATGCGCGAGCATGGCTTGAAGGGCGCTTAACCCTCAAACAAATGGAAGCGTTCCGTCAAGAAACCGGAGGCAATGGACTCTCATCGTATCCACACCCTCGCTTGATGCCGGAGTTCTGGGAATTTCCTACCGTCAGCATGGGTCTTGGAGCAATGACTGCAATTCATCAGGCCCGGTTCAACCGCTACCTCGAAGACCGAGGCTTGGTCTCCACCGCAAACTCTCGTGTTTGGTACACTATGGGTGATGGAGAATCCGATGAACCTGAATCCCTTTCTCAGTTATCGCTTGCAGGGCGTGAAGGACTTGACAACATTGTCATGACCATGAACTGCAACCTACAACGCCTCGACGGCCCTGTGCGTGGGAACTCAAAGATCGTTCAAGAACTTGAAGGGCGCTTCCGTGGCGCTGGATGGAACGTTATCAAAGTCCTCTGGGGCAGCAGTTGGGATGATTTGTTCGCTCGAGATACGGACGGACTTCTCGCCGCCAGACTCGATCAACTGGTCGACGGTGACGAACAGCGCATCATGACCGCAGATGGAGCAACCATCCGCAAAGATTTGTTCAATTCCGATGGACTGCAGGCCCTCGTTGCTCATTTGAGCGATGACGAACTGGTTGACTTGTGTGCAGATGTCGGAGGACACGACTTCGTTAAACTCCATGCGGCTTATGCTCAGGCTACAGCCCACAAAGGCCAGCCAACGGTCGTCTTGATGCGCACCATCAAGGGATACGGACTCGGACCAGCCTTTGCTGGTCGAAACACGACCCACCAGAAGAAGAAAGCAGACATGGAAAGTATGCAATACATGCGCGACGACCTCGGACTCAAGTTCTCCGATGAGGATTTAGAAGAATATCCGTACGTCATGCCAGAAGATGTCCCCGAACTTGTTGCCTACGCCAAGGAGCGACGAGCCGCAATGGACGGCTTCATGCCATCACGAACCGTTCCTAAGTTCGACCTCACTCTTCCCGACGAAGCGACCTACGCCGACTTTGATGAAGGGACAAAAGGAAACATGCAAGTCTCCACCACCATGGCATTCGTTCGAATTCTTCGCGCTCTCATGAAGAACAAAGAGTTTGGAGAACGCATCGTTCCAATCATCCCTGATGAAGCACGAACCTTTGGAATGGATCCGCTGTTCGCCGAGTTTGGTATTTACCACCCTGAAGGGCAGTTGTACAAGCCGGTCGACCACAAGGTGCTGATGAAGTACAAGGAATCGGCAAAAGGTCAACTTCTGGAAGAAGGAATCAATGAAGCCGGTGCAACTTCGACGTTCATCGCCGCTGCAACCTCCTTTTCTACTCACCACTATCCGACGGTTCCGTTCTACACCTTCTATTCGATGTTCGGATTCCAGCGTGTGGCTGACCTCATCTGGTCGGCAGCTGATCAGCGTGCCCGTGGCTTCCTCATGGGAGCAACTTCAGGACGCACCACACTCAACGGAGAAGGTTTGCAGCACCAAGACGGTCACTCACTTCTCATGGCGCATACCAATCCAGCAGTTCGCGCCTGGGACCCAGCATTCGCATACGAATTGGCAACCATCATCCGGCATGGAATTGATGAAATGTACGGCCAAGACAAAGACGTCATCCACTACATTGCCGTATACAACGAGAATTACCCAATGCCACCGAAGCCGAAGGGTGTCGATGCAGGGATTCTTCGCGGTATGTACCTGTTGCGAGCAGCTCCGAAAGGCGACGGCCCAATCGTCCGACTCATCGGCTCTGGACCAATCATGATCCAAGTTTTGGATGCAGTCGAGAAACTCGAAGCCTACGGCGTTCGTTCTGAAATCTATTCAGCAACTTCGTACGGTGAAATGCGTAGAGAAGGTTTGGAATGCGACCGATGGAACCGTTTGCACCCAACGATGACCGCAAAGCAGCCTTGGGTTGAACAAATCCTTGGAAGTGGAACGGTCCCGGTCATTGCGGTAAGCGATAACATGGCTGCAGTACCAGATATGATTCGTCAGTGGGTTGGTGGTCACTACACCGTCCTAGGGACCGATGG
>JAQXFL010000041.1 GCA_029250345.1 Candidatus Poseidoniaceae archaeon | reverse complement strand
AGCAGAGCAATTGAGTGGAACCATCATCGCAGGCTCTTCGGAATCGACCTTCTGGTTGGACATGCGCCCAATCACTGATCAACACACTGCGCCTAATGCAAGTGACTTGCAGGCTGTGTTCATGATTACATCCAGTTCTGAAATTGGAGATGCAGATGCTGAGGACCTTGCTTCGAGCGTCACTACAAATCAGAAGGCATTGACCTACTGGACAAACTTCGACGTTCCTACCGACTTCATTGCACCGCTTCTTTTGATTGGTGCAATCGCTTGTCTTGGTCTCGGAGTTAAAATGATGTCCAGTGAAGAGGAAGAAAAGGCATTCGAGTCTGTTCCACCTCAGGAAGAAGTCGCTGAAGAATCAACCGAGTGAACTGAGTTTACTCAGTAATGCGAGAACTCGACGCCTTCAAGGGCGTGGGTGACCTTGTGACCTTGGTCGTTGACTTGACCGATGATGCGCGTGCCGAGCATACGCTCTTCGAGCCAAGCAGCAATGGATTCAGCATGCTCACTTGACACGGCTATGATCATGCCAGTGCCCATGTTGAACGTACGGTACATTTCACGGGTCTCGATGCCGCCGACTTCTTGCAGCCAGTTGAATTCTGGATGCGGGGGCAGTGGCGCATCGATGTGCCATCCGAGCGAATCATGAAGTCGCAACAGGTTGGACAGTCCGCCACCGGTAACGTGGCAGATGGCGCGAATATCGGACAGCGTAAAACGTGCCTCATCCGTTTCTGCATGCTTGAGGAGGTCGACAATAGGGTCGCAATAGATGCGAGTTGGGTTAAGGAACACTTCTCCAAGCGTAAACTGAGCGTCGTCATGGCCATCAAAGTGCAGAACACTGCGGCCGACGCTTGCCACATTGAATGGAGCATCATCGGTGTACTCATGGCCCGTGTGCTCCATGACGCGTCGAACCAAGGAGTAGCCGTTTGAATGGATTCCAGATGATGGAAGACCGATCAAAACATCACCTGATTTCAGATGCTCACCAGTAATTGCGTTCCCCTTCTTGACGTAGCCTAGGGCAGTTCCAGAAAGGTCGAGTTCAGTGACAATGCCTGGGAGTGATGCCGTCTCGCCTCCAGCGAGCGTAACACGAGCAAGTCGGCAGGCTTCAGCAAGGGAAGCACCCAATGCAGCGTGGGTTTCTGGGTCCGGTTTAGGGACTGCGACATAATCAACAAATGCAATCGGTTCAGCACCGACACATAACAAATCATTGACGTTCATGGCCATGCAGTCAATTCCAACACCGCCCCATTGCTTGAGGGCAGAAGCGATTTGTAACTTGCTTCCTACTCCATCCGTTGCTAGGGCCAGCAATGAATCGCCGAACTCGATTAATCCTCCGAATCCACCAGGCAAATCTACCGGAGCGCCTGGCGTTCCTGCGGGTCTACTTGACGCGCTCAGTGATGCGATGAGAGAGGCGACTGCTGAGCCTTCAAGGTCAATATCGACACCTGCACTTGCATAGTCCATGGGTTCGGCCATGCCACCTTCAATGGAAGGCGTATGATGAACTCACCGCCTCCAATGCATGCCCTATCAGGCCAGTTTCTGACTGAGGAAAGCAAAACTGAGATCGAGTCGGTGATCAATACCAGAATGCGTCCCAACGAACTCCTCCCAAGTGTGTTCAATTTCAAACGAATTGAGAAGTTCGACAAATTTTCTGCTGCCGTATTGGATGTGATATTGGTCTTGGCCTCCGCAGTCGATGAACAACGCCTCAAGTTTTGCAAGGTGCTGTTGATGGGCATGTACCATTTGAATTGGGTCGAATTTAAGCCACTGATTCCAAGCCTCAGGAAGAATATCTGCGGTTTCGGTGTTGACTGGGAGCACAATGCCAAGCGGGTTTTCAATGGTGCTTGGGCGAGGGTCGTAGGATGCAGCCATGGCGCATATCATCAGCGAATGAAAATCTGGTCCAGAAAGCCGCTCAGCATTTTGAATATGAGCGACATAATCGGCAGCGCCGCCATATTTTGAAACATGCGTAAGGGTTTCAGCAAACGTTGGCATGAACATGGTTTCAAAGCCCATGTCTCCGGAATGACAAGCCACTCCATCCCAAACATTTGGTTGCAGCATTGCATTGACAACTGCACCGTATCCTCCCGAGGATTTTCCAATGAGGCCGAATTTTCCATTGGTTGCATACCGTTCCTCGATTGCGGGCTTTAACGCCTCAGCAAGCCATGTTGACCATTTTCCTAGAACAGGTGAGTCGACGAATTGGTTTCCACCAAGTGTAGTAAAGGTGTCCGGCATAACAAGAACAGCTGGCTTCATGGCACCTGACTTTACCAAGCGTTCATGCCGTTGAGGTAGCGTTTCAGCGAATGCTTTCCAACCAGCTCGAGCCGGACCCGAAGAAGTGAAAGGAGCCAGATAAATCAGCACAGGTAGCGTTTGCCCTTCAGATAGAAGGGCCATGCCTTCAGGGCTGATGTGGGTGAGAACTTCCCTCTCAGTCGGGTCTCCCAGTCGATTTTCAAGAAGTGTCGAGTCAAGGGTCCATCGTTGAAATCGACCTAAGACTGGAGCAAACGCGTGCTTGGGCATGGTGTAGGCGAAAGCCTCCTTCCTCATCTTTCCTGCGGTTATGGCCGATTGGCAGTGGACATGGGTTTCATCAAGAATCGCAGGCTGACAAGCATGCGTTTCTCCAGTGGAAGTAAGGGGGTGGGTTTTTTGTTCGGACACGCCTAAATACCGTTGCCAATATTGTTCCGAAGTCGGGAGTCTCTCCTGCGTTCCAAAGGTGACCTAAATGCTCCAAGAATTCGACCTACCAGCACGTTGGACCTCCCTTATTCAAGACCATTTTGCCGAATCGGTTCACAACCTCGCACAGATGTGGCCCGATGAACAATCTTTGGAAGTCTCTTACCGGGTTATCGAAGGATTTGACCACGAGTTCGCACATGACATCGTCCAGCACCCGGAACTTCACTTCCATGCCTCAAACCAAGCGCTCCGTCAATTCCTCATGGATGCAGGTCACACCACCATGTATCCATTCGTTCGTATTGTACACTTGCCGGTGGACCAAGTTCGAACCGTCTCGCAATTACGTGCCGATGATATTGGCATGATGCTGGCCATCGACGCAGTGACCACCAAAATATCTGGAGTACGCCCACGAATTTATGCAGCGACCTTCGAATGTGTGGCATGTGGCCATTCCATGTTGATCAATCAACCCAACGAACAGGAACTTATCGAGCCGATTGAATGCCAACAATTGGACGGAGGATGCGGTCGTGCAAAGCGGCAAACCCGTTTTGAACTGATACAGAAAGATTCGATTCTTATCAACTCACAATTCATGGAATTGCAAGAATTACCAGAGCAAATGAAAGGTGGAATACAACCGGAGCGAATCATCTGTATTGCGGAACATGACCTTGCAGGTAAACTCAATCCGGGTGACCGCGTTAAGGCAAACGGAGTTTTATTCATACGCTCTCAACGAAAAGGCGGTAAAGACACTCCAGTGTTCGATATTTTCCTCCGTATTCATTCATTGGAGCGGCAAAACATCCCTCTTGAGGAGATTGTCATTACTGAGGATGAGGAACTCGAGATTAAAGAATTGGCTCGTAGGCCAGATATCTATGAAATGTTCACAAAGAGCATTGCACCGTCAATTTTCGGAATGGATTATGTCAAACAATCGTTGATGCTTCAGTTGTTTGGTGGCGTTGCCCGCCTCAACTCAGACGGTACTCGTAACCGAGGCGATATTCACATTCTTTTGATGGGTGATCCAGGGGTTGCAAAATCGCAGCTGCTCAGTTACATGTCGACGATTTCACCGCGGGGTCGATTCACCTCCGGTCAGTCGGCGTCAGCTGCAGGATTGACCGCTGCTGCTGTACAGGATGCCGCTGCTGATGGCCGATGGACACTGGAAGCAGGTGCGCTTGTTCTTGCAGACCTCGGACTCGCAGCGATTGACGAATTCGACAAAATGAATGAGGGAGACCGCTCCAGTATGCACGAAGCGATGGAACAGCAAAAAATCTCCATCTCGAAAGCTGGAATAAACGCCAGCCTTCGTACTCGATGCGCTGTTCTCGCCGCTGCAAACCCGAAAAACGGCCGGTTTGAGCCAGTCTCGGAGGTCCCTTTCACAGCACAAATCAATCTTGCACCGCCGTTGGTTTCTCGGTTCGATATTATTTGGTTGCTTACCGACGATCCTGAATTGGAAAAGGATGCAAAGATCGCCCACCACATTATCAGTAATCGATTGCAAGGTATCAGTGAATTGTTGGTCAATGAAGGCAGTGCTCCAGACCCGACCAAAGCCAAGTCACGTTCGGGAATTGAATCATCTGCTGAAAGTGGAGATGTTCTCTCTCGTGATTTGATACGGAAGTACATCGCATACTCAAAGCGCACAGTTCATCCAAATCTCGAACCAGATGCTCGGGATTGTATTGTCAATTTCTATGTCGAAACCCGTAAGCAGACGGGCGATTCCAACGACAGCGTTGCCATAACTGCCCGTGCCTTGGAAGCACTCGCAAGACTTGCTGAAGCCAGTGCGCGTATCCGCCTATCACAAGTTGCAACGATGGAAGATGCTCAAAGAGCGGTTCGAATGACGCGTCTGTGGCGAGAAGAACTCATGGGTGGAAATTTTGATGAGACGACTCTGGTCACAGGAAAGAAAGGCAAAACACGTAACCGTGAGAAAGCAATTATGGAAATCGTTGCAGCACTATCCGCAAATAACGGCGGCGTTGCACAATTGATTGAGGTATTTAACGAAGCAGAGCGCTACGACATCGACCGCTCTACGGCTGAAGATGTCATTGAGAAATTATGTCAGCATGGCCGCATGCTTCGACCATCTGGTTACGATACGCTCCAAATCGCTTGAAGTTGAAGGGTTGTAGTCTTGAAGGATGAACCACTCCGGGTTACTATGGCCGACCCAATTCGTACTGAACCAATCGGTGATGTTGACGATGCCAGTGCTCTTTCTCCCGAAGGACTCGGGTTCATGTGTGGGATTGAAGTTCATCAGCAATTGGCTACTGGAAAACTCCATTCGCGTCAACCGGGCGTTCTCTACGACGTCACCATTGACACCGTGCCAGAGCAGTGGAATCGCTTTCAGCGACGCTTGCGTGCAGCCCGAGGTGAAGGCGGAGCAATCGATATAGCGGCCCGTTTTGAAACTCGTCGCAACCGCTCATTCATGTACGTTCAATCACCCAATTCGGGATTAATTGAGTTGGATGAACAACCTCCTCTTCCGCATGACAACGATGCTGTTGAAATCGCTCTTACCGTTTCTGCATTGCTCAATGCCAAACCAGTTTCCTTACTCCAAACCATGCGTAAAACCGTCGTAGACGGTTCAAATACGAGTGGATTTCAGCGAACATCCCTCATTTCAGTTGACGGCGTACTCGAAACGGAAACAGGCCCTGTTGGCATTGATGTACTGTGCCTCGAAGAGGACAGTGCTCGCAAACTTGACACGCTAACCACCTCAAACGGAGAGCAAGTCATCTACAACCTTGACCGTCTCGGACTGCCTTTGATTGAAATCGCTACATCTCCAGATGTTGTATCACCTGAGCACGCTAAGGAAACTTCGATGGCGCTCGGGCGTTGTCTACGACAGACTCGCAGAGTCCGCCGCGGACTTGGCAGCATCCGTCAAGATCTCAATGTCTCTTTGGCTTGCGGCGACCGTGTCGAAATCAAAGGCTGTCAAGACCTTTCATGGATACCTCGAATTATTCGTCTAGAAATGTCTCGTCAACTCCACTTCTACAGACTTGCAAACGAACTGCGCAAGGAGTTGTCTCTGCCACTGCTTCCACCGGATCGCAGAAGCGATGACTCTGCTGTAGAAGCCGATGTGGCTGAGGCCGTTGCCGCTCATCTTCCGCTGGTGTTGGAGGATGTCAGCGAGTGTTTCGCTTCATGCGATTCAAAGATGGTTCGAACGGGTTTGGAAAAATCCTCGCTCATGATTGCGTTGCCACTCGCAGGTTTGGCAGGAAAAATAGGTTCAAAGTCACTGGACAAAGAAGGTGCACAAATGCCACGGCTCGGCCGTGAATTGGCTGGTGCGGCAAAACTTGCAGGAGTAAAGGGCGTATTCCACTCCGATGAATTACCGGCCTATGGCATAGAATCCGAGCATGTTGAATTGGTACGCAAGCACCTTTCGCTTACTTCTGCTGACGGTTTCATTCTCTGTCTTGCCCCACAATGGCAAGCAGAACTGGCTCTTGAAAGCGTTTTGGATCGAGCTCGAAAAGCATGGCATAGAACGGCCCAGGAAGTCCGAAATGTCGTTGTCAAAAAAGGCGCTCCCGAGGATGGAACAACATCTCCTATGCGACCATTACCAGGAGGCGCTCGCATGTATCCTGAAACGGACGTTCCCGTGTTCTCTCTCACTGCTGAACGATGGCAGAGAACGATTGAGACGCTTCCGATGACGGACGGTGAGCGCAGTGAAAGGCTCTCAAAGTACCAAGTGTCAGGCGATCAAGCAAACCAATTACTTGCTCGTGAACTGGACGACATCTACGTCGAATATGTTCATGATTTACCTCACAAGGGTTGGGCTAGCGTGGTTTTAGAGAACGATACTGCCGACCCTGAATTGTGTTCGAAAGTACTCACCGTCAAAGAGGAAGGGCTCCTCACCCGTGAATCAATGAACGAAATCATAGAACATTTTGCTGGTTCGAATCCAACCAACCAAGAAATTGCAGACTTTGGTGATGCAAACGGATTCAAACCTGCTGATGTTGGCGATTTAGGGGCAATCATTGAAGGGATTGTAGCTGAACGAGCAGACTTTGTCAAGGAACGAGGCATGGGTGCTATGGGACCCCTGATGGGTGTCGTTATGCAAACGGTTGGTGCAGCAGATGGCAAAGTCGTCAGCGCCCTTCTCCGCCAGGCGATCCAAAACCTTTCGGAGTAATTCTCATGTTTCAGCGCTTGATAGCGTTTTTTCTGCTTAGCCTCATGCTGTTGCCACTTGTTTCAGCAGATCGAGATACCTCATCTTGGAATCAAGAAAACTCACCGGTTTGGGAGTATGATTTTGGGACAGGATACATCTCCACTTCGCCGGTTTTTGTCGATGACAAAATTATTGTTCGAACATCTGGGAATTCCGAACCTTCAGTGACCGCTTTGGAACTTGACGGGACTATGGCATGGAAACACGCGAATCTTCTTTCAAAAAATAACGACATGTCACCTGTCCTACCGGTGAATGCCGGCGAAGGAATATGCGGTACATGGCCCGACCTCCTTTTGGTAGGCTGGACGAACGGTGTGATTGACGCTCTGTATCCAAGCAACGGCAGTGTGTACTGGAGCACTCAAACAGAGGTTGCAGGCTGGGGTATCACCGGTGCTGCGATTGTTTCAGAGGACCACGTTATTTTTCCAACGCGGCGAGGTGTTGGCCAATTTTGCCTCGCTGACGGTTCGCAAGAATGGTGGGCTGAAACTGGCCTAGGTTGGAGGAACGGTGTTAGCCTCTATGATGGCTCTATTTTTTCGGGAGACGAACTTGGTACGCTTTGGCAAATCGATTCGAGTGGCAATGCAACATCTCTTGCTACCTTCGATGGTAAGATACGTCACGGACCTCTGATGACTCAGGCGGGATTACTCGTCCATGTCCAATCATCGCTGAGCAGCACCGTCTACATCCTCGACCCTGTCAGCGGCGAAGAACGACAACAAATTCCTGCAGGCCCTTCTCCGGCAATGCCGGTGCTCAATGGGCAATATGCAGTTGTAGCGGATTCAATGAATCTTCAAATGATGAAGTGCTCCGTTGCGTGTACGGTAGTAAGTCAGATGCCGTTTCACACGAACGGAGAAATCGGTTGGCATAACGAGAGTCACCTCATTGCTCCACACAATACGCCAGATTCAGATTGGGGTTCATTCGTATTTGATGGTGACCAAAACTTGACACTCGAACTCATCGATACAGGCATCACCGGTTACGGTACGGCTGCCCCACTGTGGTTTTCCTCGAATGGAGTGAATTATACCGTATTTGGAAACGATCAATCGTTACTTCGTGTGTATCAATCGAACTACAGAGAGGAAGTCGAGGTTACCAAAGATATTGACTGGGTGACGCAAGGTTTTGTTTTCGCAGCCTATGTTCTTCTCGCCTCATCGGCAGTCTTCTTCCTCAATGGGAAGAAAGAACTCTTTTTGAGAACATCAAGCCTTCTTCTGGTCCTGATTTTACTTTTGATTCTACCCGAACTCTCTCAAGTTTGGTCGGAAGCGGTTGATCAAGCACTCCCTGAATCTTCAACTTCTGAGGTGTGGGACGAACAATGGCCGGATTCTTGGCTCGGCACTCAAATTGTCATTTTTGAAATTGATGGTGAAGAAACAGCAGTTGGTGGATTTGTTGGTTACGAAAATGTGTTTGATGTGACTAAAGCAGCTGCTGATGAAGTCGGTTTTTCGCTCTCGGTTGAACAAACGGGCATTGGCATGTATATTTCCTCTATTGACGGTGTAGAGGGGGACGGTTGGGAGTACGATTTAGACGGTTCCAAAGGACGTCTTTCCGCTGACAATACCGAGATTGAATCAACTTCCATAGTCCGGTGGACTCCAGTATAACTTAGGTAAGCCTCAAATCATCCACCCTCTTGGGTTGATTCATGTTCGAAGCAATGGGTGTTCACGGACCCACTCTTTCTCCATTTGCGAGTCTTGTTTTGGACATCGCCTTACTCGCAAGTGCCTTTTGGCTTTTGGCAAAGCCAACGAAGCGCCCAATCATGGATTCTCTGTTTCTAGCAACCCTCGTTCTGTCGGTCTCTTTCCTTCGCGTGGTTATGCAACCGTTACCGAATGTGCAACCAGTTACCGTAGCAGCATTGCTCGTAGGCGCACAGTTAGGGGCTCGCCGCGGCGCTGCTTTCGCAGTGCTTGTAGCTATGATTTCGAACTTTTTCATGGGCGACGGATGGTGGACGGTGTTCCAAGCAGTTGGATGGGCAAGCGTCGCAGTTGCTGGCTCCCAACTCACATTGATTACCCCATCAGGACTTAACCTTCGGAAGGCCATTTTCGCATCTCTTGCCGCAGCAATTTGGTTTGACCTCATTGTTTCTTTCAGTATACTTGATGGCACCATTGGATTTACTGATTTCATCACATACCTCATCCACGGTATACCGTTTGACCTTCTCCACATGGCGAGCAACCTCGTCTTTGTTGTGTGGCTGGGCAGTTGGTTCTCAGGATTACTTGAGGAACAACCAACGCTTGAAGAAATCGAGTTTGCGGTGGTGAATGGCCATGGCATTGACGGCTGAACATCCATCAATGGTCCTCATTGCTCGCAAAGATCTCAAGATGTCGGCGGGTAAACTCGCAGTACAATGCTCACATGCCGCTGTTACATGTACCGTAAATGCTCGCAAATCCCACGCTCGTCTTGTCGAGCGGTGGATGAACGGTGGAGCAAGAAAAATTTGTCTCCGTGCAGATGATCTTGGAACGCTACAGCGCCTAGCGGGTCAAGCACAGTCTGCAGGCCTCGTTACCACACTTGTCAAAGATGCAGGCCACACAGAGGTGCCACCTGGCACCATTACAGTACTTGGAATTGGACCTGCGCCGCGCCGCGCCATCGATGCTCTTGTTTCCGATTTGAAACCGTATTAGGTGAGGAAATGGGTCTGCGTTCATTTTTGCATCGGCTTACAGCCCCATCTGCGACCGGACCATCTCCTGACGGCCCTTGCAAAATGGTGTGCGTGGTCAATCATGGATTAAAAATGGGCAAAGGGAAAATCGCTGCTCAAGTTGGCCATGGCGCTGTGATGGCTACGATGAATGCAGGCTCGGAGAAACCTCTTTTTGTTGAGCGATGGCTTGCGACTGGGCAAAAGAAAGTCTGCTTGAAGGGCACGGATGCGGACCATCTATTGGCGCTTGAACAACTGGCAAAAGACGCTGGTATTTTGACAACACTTGTTCACGATGCAGGCCATACTCAAATTCCGAGCGGCTCACTTACCGTACTTGCATTAGGCCCGGAAACCGAAGCTCGATTGGAACGTATTACCGGTGAATTGAAACTTCTCTAGGCAATTCCATTGCCTTCATGAGGAGTGGCTCGTTGCGATGGATATGCGTGACTACAACTCAGACCGAATCGACCTTCGCTCAGATACCGTTACTCAACCTACGCCGCTTATGCGTGAAGCGATGAACGGGGCTGTCGTTGGAGACGATGTTCTCGGGGATGACCCCACTGTGACTCAGTTGGAGCAGAAAATGGCTCAAATGTGTGGGAAAGAAGCTGGATTATTTGTCCCTTCGGGGACAATGTCGAACGCCATCGCCCTTCGAGCCCATACGAGTCCTGGTGATGAGATCATTACGGCTAAGAACAGCCACATCTACATTTACGAAGGCGGTGGGTATGCTGCCCTTTGTGGAGCATCGATTGCACTGGTCGATGTTCACGGCGGTTTGATGCGGCCAGATGATGTTCAACTCGCTATCCGAAAGCAGGAAGGTTCACTTTCCCATTTCCCTGATGGGACATTGGTATGCGTCGAAAACACATCAAACAGAGGCGGTGGCGCTTGCTATCAACAAGAAACTCTGGACGAGATTGCCGCCGTTGCAAAGGCAAACAACTGTGCAATCCACATGGATGGTGCGCGCATTTTCAATGCAGTTGCAGCTACCAAGACCCCTCTCAACCGAATGCTGCGCGACTACGACTCAGTATCGATTTGTTTTTCAAAAGGACTTGGAGCCCCCGTAGGTTCGGTTTTGGTTGGCTCTCAGTC